>JAWXBP010000151.1 GCA_034440135.1 Planctomycetia bacterium | reverse complement strand
CACCGGGCTGCGTCAACAGTATTTGGGGCTAGACGACGCGATTCAGATCTCGCTGCGCAACTCAGAAGTGATTCGCGTATTGACGGGCGTGTCGGCGTCCTCGAGCGGCGCGACGATTTACGACCCAGCGATCAGCAACACGCAGATCGACGTGCAACGTGGACGCTTCGACCCTAGGATTGAATCCCAAAACGATTTCTCGCACTTCGAGCAACCGCAGGCGCAAGCGCTACCGCCGATCGGGCCGCCCGTCACTTCCTTTATCACCGGAAACCAAAACGACCAGTTCCGGTCCACGACGGGCCTGGCGAAAACCAACGTCTTGGGCGGCACGGGCAGCGTCAATTACGACATCAATCCGTTCCGCACCGACGCCTTTGGGCTGCCACTGAATTCGCAGACCACGACGGCCACCGACATGCGAATGACGCAGCCGATTTTGCAGGGCTTCGGCCCGGCGTTCAATCGGGCGCCGATCGTACTAGCGCGAATCGACACGGAGCGTTCCTTCTTCCAAATGAAGGACTCCGTACAGGGATTGGTGCGCGGGACCATCGAAGGCTATTGGAACATCGTCTTCGCGCGGACCGACGTCTGGGCGCGCGAACAACAGGTCCTCCAAGGCACGGAAGCGCTCCAGCGAGCCGAGGCGGGGTTGAGCGCGGGGTCCGTGGATCTGGCCGACGTGGCCCAGGCCCGCACGGCCCTGGCCGGATTCCGGGCAAATCTGATTTCCTCCCAGGCGAGCCTGTTACAACTGGAAGCGGCGTTTCGCAATTTACTCGGCTTGCCGCCCAGTGATGATTTGCGATTCATCCCGGTGACGCCGCCGGCGCGAGGGCGCGTGCAGCCAGAGTGGTACGGACTCCTGTCGCTCGCCGAGCAACAGCGGCCGGACTTGATCGAACTGAAACTGGTGCTCGACGCGGACTATCAGCAACTCATCCAAGCGCGGAACAATGCGCTGCCGCAACTCGACGCCATGGCGCTCTACCGCTGGAACGGCCTGGAAGGACGCACGCCTGACGATCGTTATATTCGCTCCGAAGACGGCGCGTTCACCGATTGGACTGCTGGCGTGACGTTTTCGGTGCCGCTCGGCCTGCGCGCTGGTCGGGCCGGCGTGCGCCAGCAAGAGTTATTGATCGCCCGCGATCGCGCGAATCTCAATCAGGGCATGCACAACGCCACGCACGATCTGGCAAACAGCGTGCGCAGTCTGGCTCAGTTCTACGAACAGTACCTGGCGTTTCGCGAACTGCGCGAGGCGGCTCGGGTCAACCTGGAAGCCCAATTCGCGCAATTCGTGGCGAACCAAACCATCTACTTGAACGTGCTCACGGCGATCACATCTTGGGGCAACGCGGTGAGTCAAGAGGCCCAGTCGCTATCGCAGTACAACATTGAACTGGCGAATCTAGAGCAACAGACCGGCACGATTCTCGAAACGCACGGCGTGCGGTTCTACGAAGAACGATTCCGTGCGATTGGGCCCTTCACGCGGTTGCTCCCGGATCGCACGTATCCGCGCGCGATGCCGTCGACGCCGAATACGCCGATGTATCCCGCCGGCAACCAACCGTCGGAGAATACGTTCGACTTGCGCGACCCGATCTCGCGCAAGCCACATATCGGGCCGGATCCATATATTGATCCGGAGGAAATCAAGGCTCTGCGCGAAGAGCAACGCCTGCGGCAGCAACAAGAAAACATGCCCCCGCAACCGCCGACGCCGGATTTGCCGCCTCCGGCGAACTGAGCACGCCCTCAGAAGGAACTTGTGTTCCGTCAAGACTACGAGTTCGGGTCATCAAGATTCGTGGGTGGCTAGGGTCGAGCGTACTCGCTAGGCCCCAGCTACCCACGCTTTCAAGTAACCCGAGCTCAACTTAAGAAGCCTCAAGACCGTGCTCCAGATGGACCACTTGCGCTGCAAAACGCCGAGTTATCCATGCACTTGGCGGCCCATAACCTGATCCGCCAACTGATGGCCGTGGCGGCGATTCAGGCGGACAGACCGCCCTGGACGGTGAGCTTCCAAGGGGCGCTGCAAACGATCACCAACCTGTTGCCGCTGTTGACCACGCGCCTCGCGACGGCGGACTGGCGCCATGCGCTGCCCGATGCCATTGCGACTAACGTCGTCGGCAGCCGACCAGACCGAATCGAGCCGCGAGTCAGAAAACGACGAACCAAACAAGGCAAACTCATGCGCGAACCACGTGACCACTACAAAAGACGAATGGCGGCATAGGGTTAGAAATGTTCAAGGGCCATTCGTTCCTGTCACCTTTTTGTCCCCCCTTTTCTGTCCGGCGGAGTAAAGGAGATGGTAAGGAGGCAATGCGCTGATCATTTCACTCAGTACAGCCACCCCGTCCGCTCTAGCACCTTTACCGTTCCGTCCCCGTGTTTCGCCGTCAGGCCGCGCGCGGAGGTGATGCTGCCGATGTCGGTGACTGGAATGCCCAGCGGTTGATCGCGCAGAAGGCGGGCGGCTTCTTCTGGCGGGACGGCTAGGATCAGTTCGAAGTCTTCGCCGTCGCCGAGGGCGTGCTCCAGCGCGGTGCGCGCTTTGGGATTATTGGCGAGGCGTTCTTGTTCCGCGAGGGCGGTCGCCGCGGTGGAGATGGGGATGCTGGGTAGATCGAGGATCGCGCCGCAGCCGCTGGCTTCCGTTATGCGCCAAAGGTCGATGGCCAGACCGTCGCTGCAATCGAGTCCCGCGTGCAATTCGTAGTTGGCATGCAAGCGCATCGCCTCGCTGACACGCGGCTCGAAATCGAAGTGCCGTCCGGAGATCGAGCCGCCAAATGCGCCGGTCACCAGAATGCGATCGCCGGGCTTTGCGCCGTCGCGCCGCAGCGTACCGCGCGCGGTCGGTTCGGCGATCAACGTAATGCTCACGGCCAGCTTGCCGGCCCAGGTGTTCGTATCGCCGCCGGCGATGGAAACGCCGAAGCGTTCCGCAAGTGGCAGCAAGCCTTCGTACAGTTCTTGCGCGAGTTGCAGCGCGCCGTGCTGAGGCAGTAGCAGATTGATGATCGCCGCAGTCGGCCGCGCGGCCATGGCCGCCGCGTCAGAGAGATTCACCGCGAGCGCCTTGCGACCTACGCGGCGCGGACCAGCTTCCGCGAGGTGGAAGTCGACGCCGTCGGCGACGAGGTCGCTGGTAACGACGCATTCTGCGCCGTCGGCCAGCCGTAATACGGCAGCGTCGTCACCGGGCCCCAGCCCGAGCCGTGGGTCGGGCGGAAGCCGTCGAGCGAGCCAGGCGAGGAACTCGAATTCCATGTTCCGGTCAACAACTGTCGCGGGGGTCGAATGAACATGGGCATCCGTGCCGAAAAGAAGTCAAAATCGTGATGTACGAGGCTAGAAGTTACGAACCAAGCACTCAGCGGACTCTAGGTTGCGAGCATCCTGCCTCGCATCGTTGATCCGCTCTCCCTCGCACCTCTCCTCTGCGTCTCAGCGCCACTGCGTTTCCAACGAAATCACTTCTGCAATCGTCGCGAGACGGTCATATGTCCGAAGAGCGTTTCGTTGTCGCGGAGGATGTAAAACTTCAGTGGATCCAGGTCGACGAAGTCTTCCCGATTGAGCACATAGCTTACATCATTCAGCGAAATCGTTTCCCAGACATGCATGCCGACCAGGACGTCGCCGCGGCGGATCCCCTGCTTCGCCGCGGGGCCGTCCGGACGCACTTCCAAAACCGTCAAACCGCCCCGATAACGGGAACGATATTGCTGGAACTGTTTAGACGGGATCGGTTTGAGCTTCAAGCCCAATAGCCCCCAAACGGGGTCGCTATCGGCCGGAATTCCCCCCGGCAAGGTGGCCAACGTGAGTGCCAGTTCCTTGGATTCTCCGTTCCGGTCGACCTGGACCTTCACTTCCTCACCGGCTCTCCGCCCCAACAGGCAGCGTTCGAAATCCAGCGGGCGTTCCACCGCTTCGCCGTCGACGGAAAGCACGGTGTCTCCCGGCTCCAGCCCGGCCGACGCGGCGGGGCTCGAATCGGCCAGGCGTTCGACCACGAAGCCAGGCGATTTGCCGGCCAGGTGCTTCGCCTCGACGCCGTGCCAGGCCACGCCCAGGCTTTGCGGATTCAGCATTTCGGCCGCGACGGCCAGGGCCTTATCGACGGGAATGGCAAAGCCAATTCCCTGGGCGCCGGCGCGAACGGCCACGACGATACCCACCATTTCGCCGTCGATATTCATCAACGGGCCACCGGAATTGCCGGGGTTGATGCTGGCGTCGGTCTGGATCAGATCGTCGTAGTTTTGGACGTCGCTGACTTGCACCGAGCGATGCAGGGCGCTCACAATGCCGCGCGTGGCGGTGTGGTCGTATCCATAGGCGTTGCCGACGGCGATCACCGACTCGCCGAGCATTAAGTCGCTGGACGTGCCGATCGAGATCACGGGCAACGATTCCTTCGTGTCGATCTTCAAGATCGCCAGGTCAGTCTGCGGATCGCGGGCGATCACCGTGGCGGTGAAGTTCCGCTTGTCGGCCAGCGCAACGTTAATCCGCCGCACGCCGTCCACGACGTGGTGGTTGGTCAGCAGGTAACCGCGGGCGTCGATCACCACGCCGGTCCCCATGCCGTTCACGCGCCGGTAGGGTTCTCCCGGGCCATGCTGCCCGTCGTCCTGGGCGACCGTCTTTTCGCCTTGGATGTTGACGATCGATTCCCGAGCGGCGTTGATGACCTTGACGATCGGGGTTTCCCGCAGCTCGGAAGCCGCCGCGGGACGAAGGGGCACATTGGCGAAGCCTGTGAAGAGGCTCAGCCCCAAGGTCAAAGCGGCGCGATAGGCGGGCGAACAAAGTTGTCGGTAGCGCATTGGGGTCGGGCGGCCGGAGTGGGGTCGTGGCTGCACTCTCAACCAATCCTGCCAGGCGGGCGAACGAGCGCGGTGCGGGCCGCGAACGTGGCCTGCCAATGCAGGTGGACTCGCTGACTAAATCGTCCCCCGCCAGAGGCTTGCTCCACCTCTCGTGCTAGCAACCGGAACACTCAACCCAGGTTGACGTTAGGTACGTTGCCTGTTGTTAAACTTTCCGGCTTGTGCCGGTGCTGCGGCATGAGCGTCGGCAGGCCAAAGGGAATTGGCGAAAACGACTATTCCTGCCACGCGGGCGACTATACTGGTGAGAGTAACACACTACTTTACCCGGCTTCTGGGACCCGCATGTTTCGCTCTGCTTTCCTGGCTAGCGCCCTATTGGGGAGTGGCCTTGGCCCGGTGTGCTTCGCAGCGCCAATTGAACTTCCGTCCTCGGACGATGGCGCGGCGACGCACCCGGCGGAAATTCGCGCCGCGATTGAGATGTTCGAGCAGGGTGACGTGAACGGTGCGTTCGAGCGGCTCAAGACTTCGGCCGCCGACTATCCGCACTTGCCGCCGCCGCGAATCATGCTCGCCAATCTCTATTTCAGTAGCGACAACTACGCCGCGGGTCGGCTGTCGCTAGAACAGGCCGCGGTCGAGCATCCTGAGGATCCCGAGACATTACTAATTCTGGGCGACCTGCTGATCCGTGAACGACGCTGGACCGAAGCCGACGCCTTGTACGGGCGCGGCGAAGCGCTGTGGAAAGAGTTCAAGGGAAACAAGGACCGCCGCCAGGAGTTGGAAGGCCGGCTCTGCGCCGGCCTGGCGGCGGTCGCCGAGGCCCGCACGCAATGGGAACTGGCGACCACCCGGCTCAAGCGCTGGATTGAAGTTGCCCCGAAAAAGATGGCCGCACATCAGCGCCTAGGGCGCGCGTATTTCATGCTCAAGCGAGAGAAAGAGGCCTTCGCTGAGTTTCAACTCGCGACCGCCAATGCCACCGGCGGCCCGCCGGCGCCGATCATGATGGCGATGCTTTTTTTGCAACAAGATCAGCTGGCAAAAGGCGAGGAGTGGATCAAGTACGCGCTCGACAAAGCGCCCCAGGACTTTCGCACGCAGCTCGGCGCAGCGCAATGGAATTGGGAAGCCGGACAATTGGAGGCCGCGGCCAAGCATGCCGCGGAGGCGATCAAGTTGAACGGCGACTCGCTCGACGCGAGGTTGTTGTCGGCGCAGGCGGCGTTCTATCAAGGTCAACTCAGCGACGCGGAAGTGCAACTCGAAGCCTTACGTGAATCGATGCCGGGCAACATCTTGGTGGTGAATCTGTTGGCCTGGACGCTCGCGTCCAGCGATGATGCCGCCAAAGTGCAGCGCTCCGTGGAGCTCGCCGCGATCAACTCGCAACGGTTTCCGGAGAGCGCCGACGCTGCGGTCACCCTGGCCTGGGCGCTCTTTCGCGACGGCAAGGAGGCCGAGTCGCATGCCAGTCTGAAGCGCGTCAAGGCGAATGCTCAGTTGAGCCGCGACGCGGCGTACTACGCGGCGCGCATCCTTGAGGCTGCCGGCGAGACCGAGCAGGCGAAGACGCTGTTGCGCGGCGCCCTGGAAAATGTCGGTCCGTTTGCGTCGGAATCCGAGGCCCGCGCTTGGAGCGCAACCTTGACGCCGGCGACCAGTCCTGGATCATGATCGTTGCCGCACTTACGTCTGGTGCGCGCCGACGCTTCTCTTCAACTTATCTCGACGGCCATCTTATGCGACGCTTCACGGCGACGGCGCTCACCGCGCTCGGCCTGATCATCACGAGCGCTTGCGGCGCCCAGAACACAACTTCCTCGACGGCGGCGCCCAACGCGAGCGGCACGTCCTCCGCAAAGAAAGAAGTCGCAGCCGAAACAACGGGCGGCAGCGCCGTCACCAATCTTCCACCGGCCGGCGACGCCATTTTCGCCGATATCACCGAGGCCGCGGGCATTAAGAACCCCGCTGGGCCTTGGCCCGATGGAAAATATCAAACGCCGGAAATCACCCCCGGCGGCCTGGCGCTGTTCGACTACGACGGTGACGACGACTTGGATATCTACCAGATCTGCCATGCCCCGCCTGGCTCGTTCGATACTCCGGCGCCGAACCGACTCTACCAGCAGCAGCCCGATCATACGTTTCGCGAAGTGCCCGACGCCGCGGGGTTAAACGATCCCGGTTTCGGCCACGGCGTGGCGATTGGCGATGTCGACAACGACGGCGATCTCGACGTGTACGTCACCAACTACGGGTACGACGCGTTCTATCGCAACCGCGGCGACGGGACCTTCGAGAACGTCACGGCGGCGGCCGGATTCCCGCACGAGCATCACTGGAGTTCCTCGACCGCGTTCCTCGACTACGACCGCGATGGCGATCTCGATTTGTTTGTCGTGCGTTTCGCGATCTTCGACCCGAACAAGCGCTGCAAGGGTTCCGCGTCGGACGCCGAACTGGATTACTGCGGCCCGCACACGTTCGACGGCGTGGCCGATTCGCTGTTCCGCAACAACGGCGACGGCACGTTCAGCGACGTGACTGTCGAAGCCAAGATGACCGCGCCGGCGCGGGGTTGGGGCCTCGTCACCGGCGATTTCAACGGCGACGGTTGGATTGATATCTACGTCGCGAACGACGAAGAGCCGGCGCAACTTTGGATCAACGGCCAGGACGGCACGTTTAACGACGAGGCCGCCATCGTGGGCTGCGCCTTTAACGGCGCGGGGCGCGTTGAGGCCGGCATGGGAACCGCGGCCGGAGACGTTAACGGCGACGGATTATTCGACCTGCTGAAAACCCACATCACGAGCGAGACGAATACGCTGTTCCTCGCTTCGGCCGACGGACTTTATACGGACTCCACCTCTGACGCCGGCATGGCGCCGATCGACCGCCCGTATACCGGCTGGGGCTGCGCGTTCCTGGATTTTGACCTCGACAGTGATCTCGATATCGCGATCGCCAACGGGCGCGTCACCCGCGGACCGGTCTTTCCCGGCGCGAATCTCGGCGCGTTCTGGAATCGCTTCGGGGAGCCCAAACTATTGTTTGCCAACGACGGAACAGGCAAGTTCGAATTCCTCGGTCCGAAGACCGGCGAATTCGGTGCGCGGCCGGAGGTCACGCGCGGACTTGCCGTTGGCGATCTGGATGAGGACGGGGATCTTGATCTGGTCGCCAACAACCTGGATAACACGCTGCGGATCTTCCGCAATGATGTGGCGCGCGCGGGTCGGCATTGGCTGGCGGTGCGCACGCGCACCGGCAAGCGCGATGCGCACGGCGCGCAGGTCTCGATCGAACTGGCTGGCAAGAAACTCGTCCGCCAGGCGAATCCGGCGTACAGCTATTTGGCTAGCAACGATCCCCGCGCGCATTTCGGACTCGGCGAGCATGCCGAAGTGAAATCGCTGCGTGTCACCTGGCCGGACGGCAAGCAGGAACGCTTCCCTGTCGATGGCGTGGACCGCACGATTGCAGTGGCGCAGGGCGCGGGGCAGGCCGTGGATTAGCAGGGCGGTATACGGATTAGCGGCAAAACGGGCAGGTCTGCGCTGCCGGGCGTGACGGTAATTCGAGGTAGCCGTATCCGCGCGCGATCGTGATGGCGCCGGTCGCGACGACGCACCAGGCCGCGACGAACATCAGCTTGCGGCGCGTTTGCACGCTGACGAGCGATGCGCCGGCGCCGGTGAGAATCATCATCGGCCAAGTGCCCAGTCCGAAGCAGGCCATGACCGCTGCGCCCTTCAGGAAATCGCCGGCGCTCGTGGCCAGGGCGATGTAAGCATAGACCAGGCCGCAGGGTAAGAAGCCGGTGAACAAACCTGCGACAAAGATGCCGCTCCAACCTGGCGCGGAGAGAAACGAGCGGAACATCGAGCCCGACAGACAGGCGAGGTGTTGAAAGTGGCGATTACTCGGCCGCCAGAGGCCGGTCGCCAATACGCCTTGCGTAATAAGCAGCACTCCGGCCACGAGCGCCAGCACGGCGGGGACGTTGATCCAGCCTTCCCATGCCCGCGCAAGTCGCATGCCGCCAAAGCCGGCGATGGCGCCCCCCGCGGCGTACGTGGTCACACGGCCTAGGCTGTAAATGAGTTGCCTGCCAAGGTTTTGCGACCAACTGTTGGCGCCGGCGCCGATTGCCATCGCAAAGCCGCCGCACATGCCGATGCAATGCGCGGAGCCCAGCAACCCGCCCAGCAAGATCAGCGGCCATTCGATCATGCGTGCAACTCCTCAGCTTGGTGCGCGTGCGCCGACAGCGGCGCGTCCGGCCAGGCGACCTGCGTCGACGCGCCAGTCGCTGGATCGTCGCGCAACCGCAGCGAATTCACCACGACGACGAGGCTGCTGACGACCATCGCGCCGGCTGCCCACATCGGATTCAACCAGCCTGCCGCGGCCAGGAGGATGCCGAGCACGTTGTAAGCGAACGCCCAGAAGAGGTTCTGCCGCATGATACGGACGCTCTTGCGCGCCAGCGCAATCGCCCAAGGCAGGCGGGACAAGTCGTTGCTCGTCAGGCAGATCGCGGCCGCGGCGCGGGTAAGATCAGCGCCTTGGCCCATGGCGATGCCAACGTCGCTGGCGGCCAAGGCCGGAGCGTCATTGACGCCGTCGCCGACCATCGCCACAGCGCCGTATTCCCGCTGCGCAGCGGCGATCGCCACCAACTTTTGGTCTGGAAGCAACTCCGGGATGACACGAATCCTCAGGGCGCCGGCCAAGGATTTGCCGCGGGCCGCGTGATCGCCGGTCAGGACGGCAAGATCCAACCCGAGCTCCGCGCATTCGTTCAGCGCCGCGGCGGCGCTTTCGCGGAGTTGCTCGCGAAAAACAAACACGCCATGTACCTGTCCCGCCCAACCTAGGAGCGTGAAGGACTCGCCTCGTTTCAAAGCGCGATTAACACGGCGGGCGACCGCTTCGTCGAGCGACAAGGCGTGTTCGCGCATCAAGGCCAGGTTTCCGAGAATCACTTCCCTGCCATCGGCGGCGCGCGTAGCCAGCAATCCACGGCCGGGCACGGTGCGCACGTCGCCGATCAGGGATTCGTCCGGTGCAGCATCGAAGTAGCAAGTGAGAGCGCTCGAAAACACATGCTGCGAACTCCGTGCCAGGACTGCCGTCACGGCGCGCGCTTCGTCGGCGTCGACGCTGTCGCCAAATACGGCGTCGGAGACTTCGGCGACGCCGGTAGTCAGCGTGCCGGTTTTGTCGAAGCGGATCGCGCGGACCTCGGCCAGTCGCTCCAGCGCTTCGCCATGGCGGAACAACACTTGTCGCTGAGCGGCCGCGTCCAGCGCCGCCCAGACGGCCATCGGCGTGGCAATGCCGAGCGCACACGGGCAGGCAATTAAGACGACCGCCAGCGACGCCATCAAGCCGGCTTCCCACCCAGACCACGCGGCATGCGCGACGAGCGTCGCGACGGCGATGACGCTCACCACCGGCGTAAACATGGCCGCGACGCGATCGGCCAGGCGTTCGTAGCGTCCCTTGCGAAGCCGCGCGCTACGCACCGCGTCGATCAACCGGGCGAGCGTCCCTGCCGTTGCCGGCGCCGTGACTTTCATCCGTAAATCACCGTCGAGATTGAGCGCGCCTCCCAGGAGAGTATCGCCGGGTTCCTTCACCGCCGGGCGACTTTCTCCGGTGAGCAGTTGTTCATCGACGGTCACGACGGCGCTTAACAGTACTCCGTCGGTGGGAAGGCGCTCCCCGGGCAACACGCGCACGACGTCGTGAACCAGGACCTCCGCGAGCGGGGTCTTCACCCAGCCTTCGTCGCGCCGGACTTGGGCAAACTCTGGCAGCAGTTTTTCCAAGGCGCTCAGCGATTCGGTCGTCTTGAGTTTGCCGGTGGCTTCGAGCCAGCGGCCGAGCGTGACCATCGTGAGCACGACGCAGCCGACTTCGAAATAGATCTGACCTGCGTCGCGGAACACGTTGACCATCGAGTACGCGAACGAAGCAAACACGCCGGCCACGAGCAACAGGTCCGCGGAAAAGCGGCCGCGGCGGAAATCACGCCAGGCGTTGGCGGCCAAAGGACCGCCGAGCAGCCACAGCACCGGTAAAGCGAACAGCAAGCTCAGATACCGAAACAGATCTTCCAGCGTGCTGGCCATTGGGCCGCCGCTGGCATCGTGCGAGTAGACGTCGCTGGTCCACAGAGCCATGCTGAACACGCTCTCGTTGAGCGTGAAGAACACGCCGAGTCCCAGCCGCGTGAGCGTGCCGCGCACGGCGCCGTGATCGCCGCGTTCATCGTTGACAGCCGCCGCGAGACGGCAACCGAAACAGCAGTAGTCCGGCTCCGCGCCGGCCGCCGCCGCCACGGTCCCGCGAAGCGGCAGACCGCAATAGGCGCACGCGGAAGTCTCAGACGGCGCGCTCGTCATGTCGGGGCCAACAGGCTGGCGCGAAGGTCTGGGAACAGGTATTGGATCGTGTAGTACACCACAAAGATCCAGAACAAAATCCAGATCATCCGCACGTACCAGGGAATCCGGCTGCCCATGTAACGGTGGTGTTGGTGTTCTTCGCGAGCGCCGGGATCTTCGACTTCTGCCATGGCGGGTTGCTTTCGGGTGGGCAAATAGTGCTGTACTAAGAACGCAGTACGCTAGCCCGACGTATGCCCGGCGTCCAACCGGCGCTCGTTTTCCAGCATGGCGTACTTGGGGCTTTCGATGTCGCGGAACATGCCGTGCAGCGTGGCCCAACCGAATAGGCACAAGAAGCCGAGGCTGGCCAACAGGTAGTTCAAGATTGGCGAGACCGCGAATGCGCCGTCGGCGTCGCCGCGATATAGCGCCACGAACTCGACGAACTTGGTGCCGAAGCCCCACAAGCTGGGAATCAGGATCGCCACGGCCAGTGCGCCGGTCACCAGGCGTCGCAGGCGCGCGGCGCGAAGATCGGCTGGCGCGGTTTCGGGATTACTCTTCATCTTCCCCTCCACTGTTGACGGCCGCGAGCGGTTCGTAGCGCTCGTAATACGGGTAGGTCTCGTGCCAGGAACCGAGCCATTGGATGTAAGTAATGAGGCCGAGCCCACGCGCGTTCGGCTGGTTGGGATTGCCGTCAAAGAACCAAGGGTACTCCGGCATCGGCGAATCGGCGCTCACCAGCGTAGGCTTAAAAAAGTGCGCGGCATGCCAATCGTTGGCGCGGCGTCCTCCTTCTCGCGTCAGGTCCGGCCCAACTCGCCGCGTGCCGAACATCACCGGGCGCTGGAGTTCGTTTTGATATTCCCACGACTTGGAGACCGCGCCCCAGCGGTCTTCCTCGCGCGAGACTGGGCGGATGAACTGGCTGTGGCAATGCCAACAGCCTTCGGCGACGTAGGCCTTGCGCCCCACGAGCAGTGCGCCGGCCGCTTGCTCGCGATACCAAGTCGCCTGCTGAGGCGCGTCGGCTGGCGGCTGACCATATGCCGCCTCGAACGATTCGGGGTAGCGCTTGTGCAGATCCTCGAACTGGTAGGCGAGGTTCTCGTTGACCAATTGCTGCGCGGTTTGCTCCGGCAGGTTTTGGTACATGCGGATCGGCACCATCGCGTTGGACACGAAGGCCAACAGGAAGAAGCCGATGCCGCCGATCAACAAGACGCCTGATTTACTTTCAAACATGCGCGGTCGCTCCTCGCGGCGCTGTGAGCGTGCGATAGAGGTTGTAGAAGAAACAGAGTTGTCCGCCGATGATCGCCAGGCCGGCGAACAGGCGCACGATCCAGAACGGATACGAGCCGTCCACGGACACGTCCCACGGCAACAGCGAGGCCCAGAAGTAGCCCTGAAACATGCCGGCCAGTCCCAGGTCGACGAACATCACGAACAAGCCGCCGGCGGAGAGCCAGAAGTGCCATTCGAGAAGTTCGCGACTGTACCACTCGTTGCCGCACAGCCGCGGGATCAGGTGGACCATGATGCCGATCAGCCAGAAGCTGAACACGCCGAACATCACCAGGTGCGCGTGTCCGACGACCCAGTCCGTGAAGTGAATGAGCGCCTGGAAGGTGAGCGTCACCTGCATGGCGCACTGCAGGCAGGTGATGAAATAAAACACCATTCCGGTATAGAACCAGCGGATCGGCAAGTTCGTCACGACAGCCCGGCCGGAACCCCGGAGCGTGCCGAAGAAGTTGATCACGACCGTCGTGACGACCAATTCGACGGCGACCGTGGCGATCACGGCGCCGTACTGAAGGAACATCGGGATCGGCGTGTACAGGAAGTGGTGGATGCCGTTCAGCGGGTAAAAGAAGGCCAATCCCCAGAAACCGACAAGTGACAGTCCATGGCTCCAGATCGGCTTCTTGAGCAGGATTGGCACGAAGTAGTACATCAGTCCCCAACCAAGCGGCGTGACGAACAGCCCGACCAGATCGTGGATGAACAAACCCGCGATCGCGCCGCCGCTCGAGCCGCTGATCCAATACTGAGGCAGAAAGTTGCCCATGGCGTAGGTCAGGAAGGTCCAGACGAACGCCGCCATGAAGTACCAGAGCGAGACGTAGAGCGGTCCCTTGGCTCGCACGATCGGCGCCATGAAATTGACGGCCACGAGGGCGAGTCCGGCGAGCGCCAAAGGATCGATCCAGACGGGGGTTTCGCCCCATTCGATGCCTTGCGCTTCGCCGAGCAAGATGCCGACGGCCGTGGCCAGGACCACGAATTGCCAGGCGGCAAAAATAAACCAACTGAGGGCCCGATTCGCGACGGGACGCAAGGTAAGCCGTGGAATCGCCCAGTGCAGCGAACCCAGAAAGGCGTTCGCCAGCCACCCGTACGCAATGGCGTTCGTATGGACCATTCGCCAGCGCCCTGGCGACATCAGTTCGATCCCCTGGATCGGATTCCAGCGCACCAACTGGAGCGCCATGAGCAATCCGCCCAGGAGTGAAATGGCGAAAAACGTCACGGCCGCCAGGTAGTACCAGAGGACCAGCTTACGATCGACCAGATCGTCGACGTGCTGGATGTTTTCGCTCACTGCCACGTCGGTCATATTCACTCCGATTCCACGCGGTAGGGATGAAATTCACCCAACGGGTACACCACCGCCATCGTCCAGCCGAATACGAGATGGGTCAGCGCTGCGACCCACGCGGGGATTTCTTCGACGATCCAGTTGCCGCCGAACAACAGCGGTTGCAGCCAGGACAGGATGAGATAGTAGTTCACGATCCAGACGCCGATGGCCAGGCCGCTGGAAAGCGCCAGCCGGCCGGCTAGCGAGGCCCTCGGGGCGAACCGGGCGATGGCCAACTGGAATAACATGCCCAGAAACATGCCGGCGCCGATGTAGAGGCAGCAACCGATGGCGAGCGTCATGCCGGAATCAATGCCTCGCGCCTTTTCTCCCATCGGAAAGGTGAGATAAACGCGGATCAACTCCAGCGGATGCTTGCCGACCAGCGACGCGCCGACGACGTTGAACAGCAGGCTGGTCACCGCGCCGAACGTGCCCAGCAGGAAGCCGGTCGTGGCGTAATACGCCGTGTAGAACTTCGGCGGCTGCCACGGCGGCTCGGACTCGCGCTCGACTTCGGCCTCCAGTGCGCGCACGCGCTCCCGCAGGCGTTCCAGTTCCTCGGATTTTTGATCGGCGTTCATCATTCCCCCTCGGGCGCCGGCGCGCCGTCACTTGGAGTTTCGCTCGCAGCGCTCGCCGCCGTCTCCTCCGCCGGACCTTGCGCTCGCAGGCTCGGTTCCGGCGGCAAACTGGCGCGGCGCTGATTGGCGACATGCAGAACGTAATGCACCAGACGCCACATCGTGTCGGGATCCTTGGCGGTCGCCGGGTCTTTGCCTTCCGGATCGAACACGGCGCGAAACGAGGGCATCGGCGTGCCGTTGATGCCGGACGAAATGCGGCGATAAATGTCGATCGGCCGCTGCCCGCCGTGCAGCATGCCGGCGGTAATGTCGGCCGCGTTCGTGGGGAAGCCCCAGACGTCGGTCCCGACGTTGTCCTGTGTCTTGCCGCGGCCGTCATTGCCGTGACACTTCGAACAGCCTTCGGTGAGAAACGCCTGGCGGCCGAGCTCGACGGATTCCGGCGTCATGGCCGGCATCACGGTGAGCGGACGCACCACCGACTCCGCGCTGCGGTGCCAGGCCGCGACAACTTCTTGATGGACGTCGTTGAATTCCATTTCTTCTTCGGCCTCGGCGTAAGCCGTCGCCAACACTTCCGTCTCGCCGCGCTGGGCCAGGAGAATCACGTAGTCCACGACTGCGGCGAGCTCCGTCGGAGGCAGCAGGGCGAACGACGGCATCGACGTGCCGACAACTCCCTCGCGCACCGTGCGAAGCAGGTCTTCGCGGCGCGGACGCTCTCCGTAAGGAGTGCTGGTGAATTTGAAGATGCCGGGACGGTAGTCGCGCGGACGCGGCTTGAGAAACTCCGCGGCGGCGCCGGCGCCATCGCCATTGACGCCATGACACTGAGTGCATCGCTTGGCGTAAAGCTTAGCGCCGAACTGCAAATGATCGCGGACTTCCTCGTCGGCGCCGGGCCGTGTCGGCGCCAGCCGCGTGACGAACGCGGGGCTTAGTTGCGCGACGATCTTGTCGCGCGCCGCGGCGTCTTCCAGAGACTTCAGCTGCTCGCTCGCGCTCCATTCGGGTACTTGGGCCGGCTCGCAGCCAGCCACCGCGCCGACGATCAGGAACGCGGCGCAACGGAGATATCGGTTCATTGGCGAGCGGGCCCGTCTACGCGTGGCGTCCATGCTGTGCGGATGTGGAAGGAGAAAAACGCGTCAGCGTTGGGCGTGCTCCACCGCAGATCGAGTGCCAAGCGAGCGAAATTGTGACCGCGCGCTTCGTTAGGCTCAGGCGAATCGTGGGAACCGCAGGCGCGGTAACGAGTTGGGAACGGAGCAATATGCGACGACCGGCGCGACGGGAAAAATCGTTTGCGGCGCCGCGTGACAATTCCGCACACTTGCTCGTCGCAAAATGTGTCCCCATCTGGCACACTTGAGGTCGGGAACCGGCGGTGGCATGGCCGCCGCATGGTGCGAAATCCTCAACCAGACGCATGGGGATTGCGTAGGTGCGTCCAATTCGCCATGGTTCCTGGTGGTTTGGCTCCAGAGTTGCGATCAGCGTAGAAGATCGAGCCATTTCGATTCGATCTCCATAAAACCGATCTGGCCTATGGCAAACACCGTTGATTCCATGCCGCTCCCGACGAAGATGCACGAGGATTGCGACCGCCCGCCGACGGAACGTGCCGGGGGCACGACGTCGAGCGCCGTCCGAATGTCGCGGACCATGGTCAACTTGCTGCTCGACGCGACATTGCTGATCGTCCTGACGGCCGTTTTAGCTGTCGGCTTGGTGGTGCAATTCGTGTTTCCGCCGGGAACGTCCGCGGATGGTTGGACGTTGTGGGGCTGGTCGTACAATGCCTGGAGCCGGTGGCAATTCGGTCTGATCAGTCTGTTGACGCTGGGCGTGCTGGTGCATGTGATGTTGCACTGGAGTTGGGTCTGTGGCGTGGTCGTCAGCAAATTGTTGCGTCAAAAGCGCCCACCGCAGATGGACGACGGCATCCGCACCTTGTACGGCGTCGCGACGCTGATCGTGCTGTTGGGCGTGATCGGCGTCATCGTGGCGGCCGCGAATCTGGCGGTTCGGTCCGCGCCCTTGCCGGGCGCGGGCTGAGGCAACTGCGCATCAGGGATACGCATCCACCGCACTAACTGAGTCAATGGGCTGGTATGGACGCTGAAAATCACCAAGCGCCGGCGCCGGAGGATGACCATCAAGCGCCACAGGAGATTGTGGGACTTCGCGAACGCCTGGAGTTCCTGGAGTTTGACGAACAAGATCGTGCGCGACTCCAGGAGCTGAACGAGCGACTCCTGGCGTCGCGCGCCCGGTTCGTCGATGAGTTCTACGAGCATCTCTTCAAGTTCGAGGCCACGGCCCGCTTTCTGCGCGACCCGGAGCTCGTGGAGCGCCTGAAAGAATCGCAGATGGAGCATCTGCGGCGGATGTTGGCCGCCGAGTGGAGCGACGAATACATGGACCGTTGCTTTCGCGTCGGCGATGTACACGCCCGCGTGGGGATCAGCCCGCAAATGTTTCTCGGCGCCTACAGCAAGTATCTGCAGTTTTGCGTGGAGCGGCTGGCGGAAGAGTTGGACGAACCGTCACGGCATTTCGCTTCCCTGGTGCGCGCGGTACAGAAAGCGGTGTTCTTCGACATTGGATTGACGCTCGAGGCGTACTTCAGCCGGATGACGGCGAATCTGCGTCGAGCGCTCGATTTGGTCTATCAGGCGAACGCCGAGCTCCGGCAGTTCGCGCAATTAACGTCGCACGACTTGAAGACGCCGCTGGCGACCATGGTCAACTTGTGCGACGAGGCGCTGGACGAGTTCGGCCCCCAGATCCCGGGGGAAGCCGGCAAGTTGATTCAAGCGGCGCGCAATCGCGCCCTGCGAATGAGCGACACGATCGACGACTTGCTGCAGTCGGCGATCTCCCTGCACGAAGAGCAAACGCCGGAATCGCTCTCACCGGAACCGGTGTTGTTGGAGACCGTGGAGCTACTGCGTCCCATGATGGAACAGAAGCACATCACGATCACGCTGCCGGAACGCATCCCCGTCGTGCGCGCGGATCGCGTGCGTCTGCGCGAAGTGTTCTTCAATCTCCTATCGAACGCCATCAAGTACAACGACAAACCGGCGGGGAGAATCACCGTCCGTGCGGACGTCGACGAACGCCATTGCACGATCTCGATTATCGATAACGGACCAGGCATCCCGCCGCACGAGTTGACGCGCGTGTTCGTCCCGTTTCGGCGGCTTGACGTCCATCGCGATACGCCCGGCTCCGGGCTGGGCCTCTATTTCGCCAAGACGCTTGTCGAGCAACAAGGAGGCACGATCTGGGCGGAATCGCAGCCCGGGCAAGGCTGCGCGTTCCACATCCGCCTGCTGCTCGCCACGGCGCAGGAGGAGTGATGTGATCTCGCGTCGCGCGACGCTCAGTCCGTCACCGGCGTTTGCGCCGTCTGCGTTATGCCGTCCGAGGGCTGGTCGCCCTCGTACTTTTCCAGCAGTCGATAGAGGCTCCGGCGGCTGACGCCGAGGACGCGCGCGGCCCGCGACTTGTTCCCGCGTTCGCGTTCCAGCACTTCCTTGATGTGCAAACGCTGGCGTTCGGAGAGGGCGTCGCTGTTGATGGCCGGTATCGAGGAATCGTCGTTGCGCCCGGGGGCGGGAATGATCTCGCCCGGCAAGTCGCGCAAGCGGATGCAGTGGTCATCGGCCATGATCTGCGCGCGTTCCAGCGCGTTGAACAACTGCCGGACGTTGCCGGGCCAAGGGTACGCCTCGATCACCTGCATGGCGTCCGGCTCGATGGTCCAGGCGTTGCCCAGCATCTTTTTGACCAAGAGCGGAATGTCGCCTTGCCGCTCGCGCAGAGGCGGCAGGGTCAACGACATGACGTTGATGCGGTAGTACAAATCCTCGCGGAAGTTTTTCTTGGCCACTTCCTGCTGCATGTCGCGGTTCGTGGCCGCCAGCAGCCGCACGTCGACACGTCGCTCTTTCAGCGAACCGACGCGGCGCATCGAACCGTCCTCCAGCACGCGCAACAACTTCGCCTGCAATGATGGCGCGAGTTCCCCGATCTCATCAATGAACAGCGTACCGCCGTCGGCAACTTCGAAGAGCCCTTGCTTCGTGGCGATCGCGCCGGTGAATGATCCTTTTTCGTGGCCGAACAGTTCGCTCTCCAGGAGATTCTCCGGCAGCGCCGCGCAATTGATCACCACCAGCGGCTTCGCGGCCCGAGGACTGGCCCGATGCAGCGCGTGGGCCACCAACTCCTTGCCCGTGCCGCTTTCGCCTTGAATGAGAATGGATTTGTCGGTCGGTCCGGCGCGGTCAATGAGACGCGCCAGTTCCTGCATGGCGGCCGATTTGCCGATGATCTCCGGCGCATGCTGCGCGCGCCCGAGCGCCGCCTTGAGTTGCGCATTTTCCTTGCGGAGCTGGCGGCGGTCGTACGCCTTTTCGATCAGCAACTCCAGATCGGCCAGCGGAAACGGCTTTTGCAGGAAGTCTGTGGCGCCGAGTTTCATCGCTTCCACCGCAGTTTCGATCGTCCCCTGTCCGGTGAGCAGAATCACTTCGCAGTCGGGATGCGAGATCTTCAATCGCTCCAGCACCTGCAGGCCGGATAGTCCCGGCATCACCATGTCGAGAATCACGACGTCAAATTGCCGTCGCTCGGCCAACTGCAGCGCTTGCTCGCCGTGAATGGCTTCTTGCACCTGATACCCGCGCCGCACGAACCGCCGCGCGACGGTTTCACGAAATTCCCGGTCGTCGTCGACGACGAGCAGGTCGATTTTGGCTGGATCGAATTGCATACGTGGTCCTTGGTGGCTCGTCTCGCTGTCGATTGTACAGCAACGCCCGTGCCGCCGAGTCGCCGGGGCGCGAAGTACCGCTTTTGCCGGGCAAGTGCGTGGACGTGACGAATTGACGAGGTAGGAACGCTGTGCGGAAAGCGCCCACCTGTGCGGAGAGGCTCATGTCGGCCAAATGTGATTTGCCAAGGTCCCTGTCGTGGCACGGTCTCCCGACCGCTGTTGTGCGCGGGTCTCCCGACCCCGCACTCCCGTCGACCGCAGGTCTCCAATGCATCACGCCGGGCCGGGAGACCTTCGGTCGGGGCCAGTGCGGGGTCGGGAGACCCGCGCACAACAGACCCGCGCGCAACAGGGTTTACGATTTCTCGGCCGCATACGCCGGCAGGGCGTTCACGATCGCCACGGTTTCCACGCTGACGCGGATCACCTGGCCCACCAGGCGGACGATGTATTGCTCGTCGTCTTCCCGGTTCGGGTCGGAGGTGATGCCGCTGCGTTTGTCGGTGCTGACCTGGTACTGGTCGATGACCCAATCCAACGCCGAGCGGTTGCCGAGACGGTAGTTGAACGCCTCGGGCGGAATGCCGGCCAGCGTCAGCGACTTGTTGACTGCCAGCCGCTCCTTGTCCTTCGCGAGCCGCATCTTGTCCTCGACGCGGTACGAAAGCGGCACGCCGGGCGTTTCGATGAGCTCCAAGTCCCACGGCTTGAGCTGCTCGTAGTCGAGGTGCAGCTCGGCCAGCTGCTCGAAAGTGAAGCAGCCAGACACTGCCGTATGAAATAGCCCAACGAAACCTAGAAAAAGAAACAGACACGGCCTTTTTGTTCGCCGGGAGTCGGAACAAGGCGGCCGTAAGTAGGCGTCTACTTGAAATCGTTGTAACGGGAACTGTATTGCAACTCGTGACCCACTGGATTTCCCCTGCCGCCGCTGCTGTAGCAGAACTGGGTAAAATAAGGTTCGCCAGTCGGACCTTCGTACTCGATGCGTCCCACAACCCACAAATCTCCGGTCCTGTCGTCCAGCGACTTGATGTCGCCTGCGGAAAGCCCGTGCCCCATGTCCACGTCTTGAATCAGCGGTGCATTCGGTGGAAGAGCGGCATTCTTTAGTGGTCCCGTGATATCAGTCTTTGCTCCATCTACGACTCGATCCACAGAATCGCCGTTCCTCACCACGGATGCCGCATAGCGTGTGGATCGAATTCGGCCGGGGATCTTGCCAGAATTGTTCGTCGTGACCTTGAACTTAAGTGATTCAGTTGCATTACACGCCTCGACGTGAACTTTCATTCCGAAAACCCAAGGCCGGTTTTCAAGCGTCATGATCAGGTTCTGTTTGTCCATGATGCCGTTCTGTCGATCGAAAAGGCAATTCTGGGCATACATTAAGTACACTTGGCAGCCGGCAATGAACACTGCGGCAACGGTTGCCAGTAGTAGGTACCAAGAGTATCTCGTTTGCGCTTCAGCGAATCGCTCGGTGGTCGCTGGTCGGTCCGAAACACACAAGTCACCGTGCCCGCCAGTTGTCGCATCGCGGAGTGGCCCTGGTGGCGTTTCGCTTGAGCCAGAGTCGGTCGCATGTGGGGATTTCGGCGTGGTTGGCGCGGCATCGCGATTGGCGGGCTGCCCCGGTAAGTGTCGAACTTGTTTCTTTTCGAATTGCTGATTCCGTACGTCTGGTAGTTTGCCGCCATCGACACCAATACTGTTAGGTTTGAGGCGTTTGTCCTTACGTTGACCTCGCTTGCCTTTTCCATGCGACATTGCAATTGACCTTTAGAATCGAGTGGACTTAGTCAATTCGTACGTCTCTTCCCAATACCCGCGGACCAGGTTCATTTCGTCCTTGAAGGTGCCGTCCGGGCGGATGGTCTTGCCGTTCACCTTTTTGGACTGCTCGGCGATCAGCGTCCAACCGTGCGGTTTGCCGGCGTCGGCCAGCAGGCGGTGAAAGGCCTGGCGCGTGCCCATCTCGAACAACACGTGCTGCCGCGCGAAGTCGGCGAGGTCGGCGTAATACTTGTCGATCAGCTTGAGCAGCGACTTGTGTTGCTTACTCGGCTGGGGTTTTTTCGCCATGGAGCCGACTTTTTGTTCGAATGGCAATGGAACGGACGCCACCGTTGTGCGCGGGTCTCCCGACCCCGCACCCCTACCGACCGCAGGTCTCCCGGCGCGACAGGCATGAATGTATCGTCTTCCGCGGCCGAGGTCTGGGGCCTCGGCAGGGAGGAACCGCGATTTTCGCCTTCGCGAGCGGCACGCGCTCACGCGCGCGCATTACGCTTCAACGGTCGCTGCCGCGCGCGTCGGCTCTGCGAGATGATCGCCGTCGCTCGACGGCGTTTGGAGGTCGCGGAGAATGGACGCGACCAGCGCCGTCCAGCCGGTTTGATGGCTGGCGCCCACGCCGCGGCCGTCGTCGCCGTGAAAGTATTCATAGTACAGCGGAAAATGGTTCCAATGAGGATCCGTGGCGTAGCGGGGATCGTCGCCATGGCAGGGACGACGCCCTGATGCATCCGGCAGGAACAGCGACGCCATGCGGCGGCGCAGTTCGTGCGACACTTCGAAGAGGTTCATCACGCGGCCGGATCCGGTCGGGCATTCGACTTGCACTTCGTCGCCGTAGAAGTGGTGATAGCGCTCCAGGGCTTCGATGACCAAGTAATTCACCGGGAACCAGATGGGACCGCGCCAGTTGGAGTTGCCGCCGAACAACCCGGTGATGGATTCGCCCGGCGTGTATTCCACGCGGTGCTCTTGTCCGTCGGCCCAGAGCACGAAAGGGTGTTCGTGATGATACCGTGAGAGGGCGCGCACGCCATGCGGCGCCAGAAACTCACTTTCATCGAGCAAGTAGTGGAGCATGCGCTCCAGGCGTTCGTGCGACGGGATGGCGAGCAACCGGCGGCCGCGGCCGCGTTGTTGGTCGTCGCGATCCGCAATGACGCCCGAGCGTTCGCAATACGCGATGTGCCGGGCCAGATCGGGGCGATGCTTGAGGAACCACTCCATGCGTTTGCGGAAGCCCGGCAGGCGATCGATGTCGGCCTGTTCCAGCACCTCGACCGCGAACAGCGGGATGATGCCCACGATGGAGCGGATCCCCAACGGCGCAACGCTCTCGCCCACCTTGATTTGATCGTAGTAGAAGCCGTCCCCTTCATGCCACAGGCCCAGGCCGCCGAGCGTGTTCATGGCGTCGGCAATGTGGATGAAATGTTCGAAGAACTTCGAGGCAATGTCCTCGTAGGTGTCGTCGTGTTGCGCCAACTCCAAGGCCATGGCGAGCATCGTCGAGGCATAGAAGGCCATCCAGGCGGTGCCGTCGGCCTGCTCCAGTCGGCCGCCGTCGGGAAGCGGCTTGGAACGGTCGAACACGCCGATGTTGTCCAGCCCCAGAAATCCGCCCGCGAACAGATGGTTGCCGGTTTCGTCTTTGCGATTGACCCACCAGGTGAAATTCAGCAGCAGTTTCGTGAACACGCGCTTGAGGAAGGCGACGTCGCGCTGTCCCCTGGGCGCGGTCATCTTGTACACGCGCCAACAGGCCCAGGCATGCACCGGCGGATTGACGTCCGACAGCGCCCACTCATAGGCCGGCATCTGCCCGTTGGGGTGGAGATACCACTCGCGCAAGAACAGTTCGAGCTGCCCCTTGGCGAACTCCGGATCGACGGTTGCCATGGGGATCATGTGAAACGCCAAATCCCAGGCCGCGTACCAGGGGTACTCCCACTTGTCCGGCATCGAGATGACGTCGCGATTGAACAGGTGCGGCCAATCGTGATTACGCACCTGCTTGCGTTCTTGCGGCGGCGCCGGTTGATCCGGGTCGCCGGCCAGCCAGTCCTTGACCACGTAGTGATAGAACTGCTTGCTCCACAGGAGTCCGGCATAGGCCTGCCGCGCGACATTCGCCGTCTCGCTGCCTGGCGCAGCGGGAATGCGATCGGCGTAGAAGGCGTCGGCTTCGGCGATGCGTTCGGCAAAGACGTCATCGAAGTTTGAGAATGGCCGGCTCGTCGTTTCATTGGCCTTCGTGAGCCGCATGCGGACCACGGTGTGCGTCCCCGACGGAATCGTCAGACGGTAGATCGCCGCCGCCTTGGTGCCGTGTTTTAGCGAGTGGACTGCTTGAGAGTCGCCCTGAATCACATAGCGGTGGAACGCGTCTTTGACGTAGCGATTGCCGTCCTCAAAATTGAACACGCGGTTGGAATTGCTTTCGTTTTCAGTAAACACCAACTCCGCGGGCTCAGCGCCGGCGGACGGTTCCACATCCAGTCGGAATTCGCCGAGCGAAACATGCCGAGCGACGATGGCCGCCAAACCTGCTGCCTCCAGCCGCGGTTTCACCTCGCAACCATCGTGGGTGCAACCCCAAGACCAAGAATTACGAAACCACAGTGTCGGGAGCAAGTGAATCGCTGCGGACTCCGGTCCCCGATTGGCAATGGTGACGCGAATCAGAATATCGTCCGGCGACGCCTTGGCGTACTCCGCAACCACATCGAAATAACGGTGTTCATCGAACACGCCGGTGTCGACGAGCTCGAACTCGGCATCCTGCTTACCGCGTCGGCGATTCTCTTCCACGAGTCGCGCGTACGGAAATTCGGACTGCGGATACTTGTAGAGCGCCTTCATGTAAGAATGCGTGGGCGTCGAATCGAGGTAGTAGTAACACTCCTTCACATCCTCGCCATGATTCCCCTCGGTGCCGGCGAGGCCGAAGAGGCGTTCCTTGAGGATCGGGTCGCGGCCGTTCCAAAGCGCAAGCGAGAAACAGAGCCGACATTCGCGATCGCAGATTCCCAGCAAGCCATCTTCACCCCAGCGATAGGCGCGGCTGCGCGCTTGGTCGTGCGTGACGTAGTCCCAGGCGTCGCCCTGCGCGGAATAGTCCTCGCGCACGGTGCCCCACTGCCGCTCGGCGACGTACGGTCCCCAGCGTTGCCAATTGTGGGTGCGGTCCGCGGCTTCGCTCAGTCGACGGCGTTCGTCACCAGGTTCGGTTGCAAGCGTCATGAATGGCCCTGTTCGCGGTTCCTAGAAGTATAGAACGGCGTAGGGGGCACGGGAGGCTCGTTCCGCGACAAGCAAGGGGCGGGAACCGCCTGGGAAGCGCGGGCCTCTGGGAAAAAACGGCGGATGCGCCGCCGATGTCGATTCCGCGCGAAACGGCGTGAGGCCTGTTAGCCATCCATGCGGCCGAGCGACGCGGTCGTCGCGGCCTTGCCATCGTCGGGCGTCATGTTACGCGAGCGTCGCTGTAGCCGGCTCGCCGTGGCCACGCCGCGTGCGCCACGATAAAGAGAACCGCGAAATCATCGAATCGCGATCTGCGCTTGATCATGGCGCCTGAATCGCTTGGTCGCACGCCAGACCAGGAAGCCGCCCATCCAAACGACGACGAGACCGAATCCGAAACCAATGAGCACTTCTACGCCTGCGGCGCGCGTGGACTGGAGAATGGACATGCCGAGAATCAGCAGACCCATTGCCGTGGCACTCGCCCCCAGCCCGCCGAGGCCGAACCAGACGATGCGGCTGAACCAGAGTGCGATTTCACCAGGGTGTCCGGCGCCAACGGTCTCCGGCGATCGGTAGGGGTTCTCGTCCATCACGCGATTGTCATCGCAGCGTTCCATGAAGTGTGCTCTGTCCCAGTGTACTTACTTACTGGGACGGGGTTTTCCTCTGAAGTACGCGGCTTTGAAGAGTCCACCAAGCGATGATGGCAAGAACCGCCAACACTGCTTTGGCAACGGAATTGTTGATATTTGGCAAGGTCAAGGAAATGACCATGAGAAATACAAATACGCCAAACCCGGTTAGCCAAAGTAGCGCCCGGTCTTTCAGCCAGGCCACCAACTTCTCCCGCCGATGACGCAAATCTGGCGGGGTCAAATCTGATTGCGGGGATTGGTAGGGATTGTCACTCATTCCCCAGACTTCACCTGATTAGCCCGCCGTTCCAGCACGCGGTATCGCCAGCATGCCAATGTGCCAAAGACTAAGCCGATTGCGGTGGCGATAAGCTGCAAGATATGGGTTTCAAGTTCCGAAATATTGAGAGTAGTGTTGAAGCTCTCCCTCAATGCGTTTGCAGCGTCGTACAACCACCTCTGCCATAGCTTGACGGTGAAAAGGAACGTGATACCACTCCACGTTAGCCCGGCAACAAATCCACGTGCAAATTGGACTTGACCGCTTGCCTGCCCGGTAACAACTGCAAACAACAAGAGTGTTCCGATGGCCCACACGGCGATTGCAACAACGTTCCAAACTTCACTGAGCAGGCCCGCAATCACCAATGCCAAGTAAGCCGTGATGCCCAGCAATGTAAGAATGGAAAACCTGGGTTTCATTCCACCTTCTCCTGGTTGGCCCGCTTTTCTTGCCGGCGGTAGTGCCGGATTGCCATATAGTAGCCCACTCAGCCGAATCCCAAAGCCAGTGCATATTGAAGCACTGACTGCGGTTGAATATACGACGAGGGATTGCGTCCGAAGACGACCGCAGCGATCAGGTATTCAATGCTGTATTGGTTGTTCAGGACCGGAATTACCAAATACAGCAGGATGCAAACGATAGCCGTCCGTCCGCACGCAGCCGTTACCGGATTTGAAGTGTCAGTCGCATGTGTTACGAAGTGGGCGACACATACCAACCACGCGACGATCCAAACTGCCGACCACAGCGGCGATAACATTGCGGCAAAGGTTAGTGCCACGAACGCCGTAATACTCAGCAACGCAAGAATCGAGAACCGCGGTTTCATCGCGCCCGCCGATCGCTGGTCAAATGACGTGTCGCGGCAGTTCACGTCCGAACGCCAACTCATGGCCGCAGAATTTGCAGGCGTAGATTCTCAGTTCCCTCAGTAGCTCATGCGGTTCTGACCGTTTGAATTCCAGGAAATTGGGCCGACCGCACGACGGGCAGGCCCGGAAAAAGTCGGGGCCGACGGGTTGGGGCAGAATGCTGGCGCAGATTGCTTTCATCCCCCCTATTGTCTTGCGGCGCGGCGCGGAGGTCAAACTCATCGAGCTGTTCGACCGAGTTTCCGGGAACGCCCGATCGACTAGCGCGCTTTTGGCCTGAATCGGGGCGGCTGCTCCAAAAACTGGAAACGTCAATCCACTGCCGCGGGACGGCAATGGGGTGGTGGGGAGGAAGCGCGAAGCGCGGCCTAGGGGGGCCTCTTTATCCCCCGTTTTCAACCTGCTGGGCCGGTGTTAGAATCTACGACTTCTCAGACCTCGTCGAACCGCCTATTTGGCGCCGGGGAGGGGCTAGAATGGACCAGCCGCGCCGGCTGGGGCTTGGCTTTCTTCTGATCGCTGTGCCCCAGGGCCGTTGGCTCGGATGGCGCAAGTGTCCAGCTCAGCAACACTTAGATAGCATTCAGGAGAGGTATTCGTGCAGGTCAGCATTTCGGCGCGTCACGGGCAGTTGAGCGAGGCCTCCCGAGAAAAGATCGGGGCCAAGTTCGAGAAGCTGACCCGCATTTTCGAGCGGCTGACGGCGATCACCGTGGCGGTCGACCTGGAGAATAAGGACGCCCTGGTCGTGGAAGTTCTGGTTTCGGCCGAACACAAGCACGATTTCGTGGCCCGGGAAGAGGCCGAGGAATTGATGGTCGCCGTCGACGCGGCCGTCCATAAGTTGGAGCAACAGCTCCGCAAGTACAAAGAGAAAGTTCAGGACCACCATCGCTAGGCCTTCGCAGGCCGAGGATCGTGGCGCCACACCATACGAGCGGCAAACACATTAGCGCGGTTCGCCTGATAACTCAGGCCCGCGCGGGGCGACTCAGAAAGGACATGGCTGCATGAAGTTCTCCGACTTTATTAGTCGCGAGGCGATTCGTGCCAACTTGCGTGCCGAAGATAAGGAAGGGGTGATCCGCGAGATGACCCAGGCCTTGTTGGAAGCCGGCCGAATCGCGACGGATGAGTACGAAAGCATCGTCAAAGCGATTCTCAAGCGCGAAGAGTTGGGCAGCACCGGCATCGGCCGAGGCGTCGCCGTTCCGCATACCAAGCAGCCGAGCGTCGATCGGCTGGTCGGCACCGTGGCGGTGAGCGACTCGGGCGTCGACTTTCACAGCCTCGACGGCGAGAAAGTCGAACTGTTGTTTTTGTTGATTTCGCCCCCGGATCGCCCCGGCGATCACTTGCGGGCGTTGGAGAATATTTCGCGCCAGTTGCGGGACGACACGTTTTGCCGGTTCTTGAAGCAAGCCAAAACCGCGGTGGACGTGACGACATTGCTGGACGAGGCGGACGGCAATCAGGTTGGTTCGTAATCACGGCGGCGGCGCGCAGATGGAAGTATCTACCTATCGTCGCGTCGTCACCATTGTGAACCCCAATGGCTTGCACGCGCGTCCCGCCGACCAGATGGGCAAGGTGGCGTCGCAGTACAAGTGCCGAATTGAAATCTGCAAGGGACACGAGAGGGTCGACGGGCGCAGCATCATCTCGTTGCTGACGCTCGCCGCGGAACAAGGTACGGAACTGGTGATCGAAGCCGAGGGCGAAGACGCGCAATCTGCTGTCGAAGCCCTGGCGGAATTGATCGCTCACCAGTTTCACGAAGCGCACGAGGAATAAGCGAAGCAGGTTCGATCGAGGCGAAGCGTCTTCAACTCGCGCAGTAGATAGAGCGAGTTCGGCACGCCCGAGCAACAATCGAATCGTGTGGCGTAGTCAGGCAGTGGTGGTAGAACGCGGTCGCTTGAACGAACCGCGCCTCCGGCGGCTAGTCCGCCCTTGAGCGAGGCTCGGTTCTTTCCAGCGAATTTACCAGCGATCCCGCCCTGATCCGGCGACGACACACCGCATGCAGAAACTTGAAGGTATCGCCGTCTCGCCAGGCATCGCCATCGGCGAGGCCCTGGTCATCGACCGCGAAGGGGGACACATCCCTCGACGGTTTCTGCCGCCCAGCGCGGCGGACGCGGAGTTGCTGCGACTCGACGGCGCCATTCAAGGTCTGGCCGCCGAAATCTCGCGCGATCGCGATGCCGTCGCCAAGGAGTTGGGCGCACGTTATGGCGCGATCTTCGACGCCCACCTGCAGATGCTCCGCGACCCCATTCTGCGCGGCGAACTGGAGCAACTGCTCCGCGAGCGGCACTTTTCGGCCGAATACGCCGTCAACCGCACCTTGCGGCGCTATGCGAAGGTCTTTCAGTCCCTGGAAGGCAGCTTTGTCGCCGAACGCGCCACCGATATCAACGACATCGAAAAACGGTTGATCCGGCAACTCTCCGGACAGCCCCGGCAAGATTTCTCCAAATTGACCTCGCCGGCGATCGTGCTTGCGCATGACCTTACGCCCAGCGAAACCGCCTGCATGAATAAGCGGTTGGTGCTGGGCTTCGCCACCGACGCTGGCGGCCCCGGGAGCCACACCGCGATCGTCGCGCAGGGCATGGAGATCCCCGCGGTGTTGGGCGTCGGCAATTTGCTGAATGAGGCCGCCTCTGGCGATCTAGTCATTATCGACGGCGATCATGGCAACGTCATCGTTCGTCCTGACGAAGCGACGTTGGCGGAATATCGCCGGCGCGTCGAACATCAGGAATCCCACGCGGTCGAATTAGAGTCGCTGCGCGATCTCCCCGCCCAGACTGGCGATGGCGAGCGGATCACGCTGCTGGCGAACATCGAGTTTCCCCAAGAGGTCGCGCATTGCCTGGAGCGCGGCAGCGAAGGGATCGGGCTCTACCGCACGGAGTTTTTATACCTCGGCACCACAGTCGAGCCGGACGAGGAAGTTCACTACCGCGCCTACGCGGAAGTCGTGCAGGCCATGCAAGGTCGACCGGTCGTGATTCGCACGCTCGATTTGGGCGCCGATAAGTTGACGCATCTGCAAGCCTTGGAACCGGAACGCAATCCGTTCCTCGGGTTGCGCAGCATTCGCTTATCGTTGCGCCATCTACCGACCTTTCGCACGCAGCTCCGCGCGATTCTCCGAGCCAGCGTGCTCGGCGACGTGCGGATTATGTTCCCGTTGATCTCGACGGTGATGGAACTGCGTAAGGCCAAAATGATTCTGGCCGACGTTTGCGAGGACCTCGAAGAGCACGGCATTCCCTGTAGGCGCGACGTCCCAGTCGGCATCATGGTCGAAGTGCCCTCCGCCGCGGTGATGATCGACCTGTTGGCGCCGGCCGTCGATTTCCTCAGCATCGGCACGAACGACTTGATTCAATACACGCTGGCCGTCGACCGAACCAACAAAGACGTGGTCAATCTGTACAACTCGTGCGACCCCGCGGTGCTGCGACTGATCGCGCAGACCTGCGACGGCGCGCGACGTTGCCACAAACCGGTCAGCCTGTGCGGGCAGATGAGCAGCAACCCGATTTATTTGATGCTGCTCTTGGGACTCGGGCTGCGCCAACTGAGCGTTTCGCCGAGCGCCGTACCGGAGATCAAACAAGCTTGCCGCGCCGTGACGATTCCGCAATGCGAAGCCGTCGCGGCCCGTGTTCTGACGATGGACAACGCCCGCGATATCAAGCAGTTCCTGCGGGAAGAATTGCGCAAAGTAGCAGCGGATTTGGTGCATTGAGAAACCGTAGGCCAGGCTTTCCAGCCTGACAATTAACACATCGACAATCGACGCAACAACAACTGATACCTACGACGTAACCTGTCAGGCTGGAAAGCCTGACCTACGAAATCGATTCAACCTTCATTTCTACCGTTCATCCCCGCGCATGCCCCGCTATCAACTTCGATTTCGCAAGGAAGGCGATTTGTGTTGGATCGGCCATCACGATCTGGTGCGGGCGATCGAACGGACGTTTCGCCGGGCCGAGCTGCCATTGGCGATGAGTGGTCGATTCAGTCCCAAGCCGCGATTGAGTTTTCCGTCGGCCCTGGCCTTGGGAATTGTCGGATTGGACGAAGTCTGCGAAGTGGAACTAGCCGCGCCGATCGATCCCAACATGCTGCTCGATCGGTTGCGACAACACGCCCCGCCGGGGTGGACCGTGACGCGCGCCGAGCCTTTGCCGGCGAGCGCGCCGTCCGCCGTGGCGCAAGCCGTGGAATACACCGTGCCCGTGCCGGCCGCCTCGCGGCCCCAGCTACAGGCCGCCGTGGAACGACTTTTGGCGCAGTCCGAATGCCTGGTCACGCGCGACGAAGCGCGGGGCCGGCAAGTGGATTTGCGCGCGGATCTTTTGAACCTGGAATTAGCCGACGACGCGTTGCGCATCCGCTTGCGGGTGACGCGCGCGGTGTCCGCGCGACCACGCGAGTTGCTGGCCGCGCTCGAATTCAACGACCTGGAGCGGGCTTCCGGTCCGCTCGCGCGCACGAAAGTGGAACTCTATGACTGAAACTCGCGATCGTGCCCGCACCAGCCGCGCCGCCACTGAGCGGACAGCGCGTCGTTCGGCGACGACTGACACAGAAAGTGAGCCCATGAAGCAAGAAATGCTGATCAACGTATCGCAGCCGGAGGAATGCCGGATCGCGATCGTGGAAGATGGAATTCTCGAAGAGCTCTACGTCGAGCGAACGAGTCAGGACAACTACGTCGGCAATATTTACAAAGGAAAAATCGTCAATCTGGAGCCGAGTATCCAGGCGGCGTTCGTCGATTTCGGCGTCGGCCGCAACGGCTTTCTCCATATCAGCGACGTCGAACCGCAATACTTCCGTCAAGGCGGCTACGATCCTTCGCGTCCGATCGAGCCGCCGAGTTGGGGCCGAGACCGCGATCGCCGACCTGCTGCCGCCGAACGGCACGAACCGAACGGCGATGAGAACGGCCACGATGCAGATGTCGATGCGGACGTGGACGACGATATCTCCGAAGACGGACCCCAGCGCCGCCGGGGACGCGGACCGCGCCCCGGCGCGCGGCCCCGTATCAAGCCGCCGATTCAAGAAATCTTCCGCCGCGGCGACGAAGTGCTGGTGCAGGTTATCAAGGAAGGCATTGGCACCAAGGGGCCGACGCTGTCCACGTATATCAGCATCCCGGGGCGTTACCTGGTGCTGATGCCGGCGCTGGGCCGAGTCGGCGTTTCGCGCAAGATCGAAGACGACGAAGTCCGCCGCAAACTGCGCGACGTGATGCTCGAATTGAATCCGCCGAAGGGGCTGGGATTCATCGTCCGCACTGCCGGCATCGACCGCACCAAGAAAGAACTCTCGCGCGATCTGGCATACCTGTTGCGCCTCTGGAAGGTCATCGTGCGCCGGATTCGCAAGTTTCCCGCGCCGATCGACATCTATGAAGAGAGCGACATGATCATCCGCACGATCCGGGATATCTTCACGGGAGACGTGGATGCGATCTACATCGACGAAGCCTCGGCCTACGAACGGGCGAAGGAATTCCTGCAAATCGTCATGCCGCGCTACGTCAGCCGGCTGCAACTTTACGACGGCAAGGAGCCGCTGTTCCACAAGTATCGGCTCGATGAAGAAATCAGCCGCATCCATCAGCGCAAGGTGCCTCTGCGCCAGGGCGGCTCGATCGTCGTCGATCAAACCGAGGCTCTGGTCGCGATCGACGTCAACAGCGGCAACTTCCGCGCCGACGATTCGGCCGAGGAAACCGCCTACCAGATGAACTTGCAAGCCGCCCGGGAAATCGCGCGGCAGCTGCGCTTGCGCGATCTGGGCGGCGTGATCGTCAACGACTTCATCGACATGCGGAAAGAAAAACACCGCCGCGGCGTCGAACGCGCCTTGCGCGAAGCGGTGAAACGTGATCGCGCCCGCACGAAGATTCTGCGCACCAGCCCGTTCGGCCTGGTCGAAATGACGCGGCAGCGCATTCGCCCGAGTTTGAAGCGCAGCGTGTACACCGATTGCCCCGGCTGCGTCGGCACCGGCGTGGTGAAGACCGCGGAGAGCATGGCCATCGAGGTGATGCGTTTGTTGATGTTGATCGCGCATCGCGAGGAAGTCGCCAAGGTGTCGGTCGGCGTCGCGTCGGATGTGGCGATGTATCTCAACAACAAGAAACGCCGCGACCTCGCCCGGATCGAAGACGACGGCAACATGGTCGTCCAGGTTTATCACAAAGAAGGCGCGCTGCCGGAAACCCTGTCGATCGAATGCATGGACGCGAACGGCCGCGAAGTGCGATTTCCGTTCGATTGACGAAGGTGCGCTTTGAGTCGAGTTAGACGGCGCGCGGCCCAAGCCCAGGGAAGGCCATCGAGAACCCAATTGTATGGATCGTCTCGGGTAGCCTTCCCTGGGCTTAACGCGCGTCGGCGCGGCGCGCCAAGAGCGTGATTCACTCCAGCCAGCATGGACGGACGCGATGCCCTGGGTCATCGGCACGGACGAAGCCGGGTACGGTCCAAACCTCGGGCCGCTGGTGATCGGCGCGACCGTCTGGCATTACGGCGGTTCGCTGCCGCTTGATGAGGCGCTCGCGACCTTGGCGCGAGCGGTCGGTCCGGCCGCTGATCGCACCGTGGCCATCGCCGATTCGAAGCAGCTCTATTCGCCGGGCGTCGGCCTAGCGCGATTGGAAAGCTGCTTGCTCGCTGCGCTGGCAGCTTGCGGCGTGTCACCATTCGACGCGCGCGACGTCTGGACGCAGCTCGCTCCCGCGGCATTGATTGCCCTCGACGCGGAAACCATGTACGCCGCGCCGCACGCACGCTGGCCGGTCGCGTGTCAACCCGACGATATTGACGCGCGACGTCAGGAGTTGTCTGCGATCCTCGAAACGCATGGTTGGCGGCTCGTCAGCGTGAACTGTCGCGCGTTGTTTCCGCGAGAATTCAACGCCGAGGTGCGCCGGTTGGGCAACAAGGCCCACGTGCTTTCGCAAGCGACATTGCAACTCGCCGCGCAAGCGTTGGCGCAGACTTCGGACGACGACGTGCTGATCTGCTGCGACAAGCATGGCGGGCGCAATCACTATACCGGCGTGTTGCAACATTGTTTCGCCGACGGTTGGATCACGCCGCGTTGCGAAGGGGCCGCGCTCAGTGCTTACGATTGCCGGCTAGCGAATCGCAACGTGCGAATCGAATTCCGCGCCCGAGGAGAATGCCAGCCGCCGACGGCGTTGGCCTCGATGGCGGCCAAATACTTGCGAGAACTGGCGATGCACGCCTTCAACGCTTTCTGGTCCGGCCACGTGAAAGACTTGCGACCCACGGCCGGCTATCCCGGCGACGCGGCGCGCTTTCACGAGCAGGTCTTGGCGGCGCGGGAGAAACTGGGGATTGAGGTGGAGGCGTTTTGGCGGGAGCGATAATCCCTTGCTTCACGCGGACCGACTACGACAATAGCTCGTGCCGCACTGCGCCATGGACGTCGGTCAGGCGGTGATCGCGTCCCTGGAAGCGATACGTCAGTTGCTTGTGGTCGAAGCCGAGTTGGTGCAGCAGCGTAGCGTGCAGGTCATGTACGTGAACTTGGCCGTCGACCGCAAAGTAGCCGAAGTCGTCGGTGACCCCCTGAATATGTCCCGGTTTGAAGCCGCCGCCGGCGACCCAGATCGTGAAGGCTTCGACGTGATGGTCGCGGCCGGGAATGCCTTCGCGGACTTCGCCCATCGGCGTGCGCCCGAATTCGCCGCCCCAAATCACGATCGTGTCTTCCAGCAATCCGCGCACCTTCAAATCCTTCACCAGCGCGGCGCAGGGCTGATCGATCTGACGGCAGCGCCGCGCCAGCGGCTCGCCCAGGTTTTCGTTGGGGCCGCCGTGATCGTCCCAGTCGGTGTGGTAAAGCTGCACGAAGCGGACGCCGCGTTCGATCAGCCGTCGGGCGAGCAGGCAGTTGTTGGCGAAAGAAGCCTGCCCCGGTTCCGCGCCGTATGCCGCGAGCACGTGCGCCGGTTCATCCGCCAATTCCATTAACTCAGGCGCGCTGGTCTGCATCCGGAACGCCATCTCATAGGCGTTGATTCGCGTGGCAATCTCCGGATCGCCCGTCAATTGCAGCCGTTCGCGGTTGAGTTGATTCGTCAGGTCAACGAATTCGCGCTGGCGCGCCGGACTCCAGCCTTCCGGACTGCGCAAGTTAAGGATGGCGTCGCCAGTCCCGCGAAACGGTACGCCTTGCAGATTGGTCGGCAGGAAGCCGCTGGACCAGAGCGAGTTACCGGCCCGTGGTCCGCGCGGCCCGGACTGCAACACAACGAACCCTGGCAAGTCTTCCGCCTCGCTGCCAATGCCATAGATGACCCAGGAACCAAAACTCGGCCGCCCCGGGGCTTGAAAGCCCGTGTTCATGAACAACTTCGCCGGTCCATGATTGAAGACATCGGTCTTCATGCTCTTGATCCAGCAAGCATCGTCCGCGATCGTCGCCATGTGCGGCAACAATTCGCTCAACTCGACGCCGCATGCGCCGTGCTTTGCGAATTTCCGTTGCGTGCCCAGCAGCTTGGCCCCTTTGCCGATAAATGCGAAGCTCTTCTCCTTGGGAAAGAACGCGTCGGGCGCTGGTTCGCCGTCGTGCTTTTGTAGCTCCGGCTTGTAGTCGAAGAGTTCGAACTGGCTCGGCGCGCCCGCCATGAACAAGTAGATCACGCGCTTGGCGCGGGCTGGACAATGAGGGGCATTCGCGCCGGAGATTTGTGCTCCCGTCGCCGCACCGGCAGTTTGAGCGTCGCCCAATAGTTGCCCTAGGGCCAGTGCGCCGAGTCCCACGCGGCAATCGCCGAAAAAGTGTCGCCGCGTTGTTGCTCGCAATGCTGCCGGATTCACGCCATCGCTCCTGTGCGCGTCTATTCGCGGGTGATGAATTCGTCGGTGTTCATGACGGCGCGCGCGACGGCCGTCCAACGCGACTGCTCGTCGCTAGCCTCCGCCGCGTTACTCCGTGCTAAGGAATCGATCACCATTTTCAATTCGCTGGGCTGTGGAGGTCGGCTCAGTGCTCGCTCGAAGATCAACTTCACGCGATTCTCCAACGCGTCCGGCTCGCTGTCCGGAAACTGCTCCAATGCCCGGGCCGCGAGTTCCTGCGCCAGTTCGTACATCGCGACGTCGTTGGCCATGGTCAGTGCTTGCAACGGCGTGTTGGAGCGCTGCCGCCGCGTGCAGACCGATTGAAAATCCGGCGCGTCAAAGGTGCTCAGCATGGGATACGGCGCGCTGCGATAGAACATGGTGTACATGCCGCGTCGATAACGCCCCTCGCCGGTTTCCGTCCGCCAGACCTTTTTATTCTGTGTAAACGCGTAGACCCCGTCCGGCTGCGGCGGATGACTGCCCGGGCCGCCAACCTTGGCGGAGAGTTTTCCCGAAGCGCTGAGCGCAACGTCGCGGACGATCTCGCCTTCCAACCGCAGCCGGTTCTGCCTCGCCAACAGCAAGTTGAGCGGATCGACGGCGACGGCATCCTCGCGGGCGTGTGACGACTGCCGATAGGTCGCCGAAGTCACGATCGTGCGGTGCAAAGATTTCAGCGACCAGCCTTGTTTCATGAAGTTCCAGGCCAACCAATCCAGCAATTCGGGATGCGTCGGCGCGGAGCCACGCGTACCGAGATCGTTCTCAGTCTCCACCAGGCCGCGCCCAAAGTAATGCATCCAAACGCGGTTGACGGTGACTCGGGCCGTCAACGGATTGTCTTTCGCCACGAGCCAGTGCGCCAGATCGAAGCGATCGAAGGCGCCACCGTCCGCGCGTGGCGTTGGCGGCGGGAAAGTTTGCGGGACCCCGGCGGTGAGCGGTCCCGCGTCCTTGTCTGGCTGCAGAAAATCGCCGCGCTTCAGCAGAAACGTGTTCCTGGGCGGCGACGCTTCCCGCAGGACCATCGTCTTGACCGTCGGCCCGAGATCCAATTGCACGCGGACCGATTCCAATTGCGCGCGTGCCGCTTTGAGGTCCTGATCGCCGGCGTCGAACTTTCCTTCGATGAGCTTGCGCTGCTCGCCACTGCGCTGGGCGTCCTCGACCATCAATGCCGCGACGAACACCGGATCCGTCAGCGGATCAACGACTTCCTCGGCGACGGAGAATTGCACGCGACCAACGTTGAAGTCGTTGTTCAATTCGTGCTTGAGCACAAACCGCAGCGGGCGATCGCCGACATCCACCTGGCTGCCCAACGTCAAGATAACGACGTGCTCGGCATTCATTTGTGCAATCGATCCCGGCTCGACGTTGATCGACCAGCCGGTGCCGGAATCGTCATCGATCAGGGAATCGACGGGATAATCCTTCTGTGCGTGATCGGCGCTGGCGGCGACGAGCGCCAACCGCTCCTCGCCGAGATACACTTCAACGGCGCTGAGCACCAAGTTGCCATTCGTCGCCAGTCCTGGCCCTTGTTTTGGGAGCGATTCGTGCGGAATGAATCGCAGTCGCAGGGAGCCGACCTTCGTGCCTGGCACCAATTGCGCGGCGTCGATAAGATACGTCTCGCGGGGAATTCCCGGCGTCGCCAACACCGATTGATCTTCCAATACGGTGAAGGTGGCGGCTTCGGCGGTGGCCGAACGAATTGGCACCGTGTTCCATTGCGGCGGCGGAGTTGAAGCAGTTGCTTGCAGCTTGGCTGCTAGTTCTTGCTCCCACGCGGCGCGACGCGCTGGCCGCTGGGCGATCAGGTGTTCCACGTGCGCGAGTCCGTTGTTCAATGCATCGTGCAACGGAGTTGATTCCTCCGGCAGGAACAATTCGCCTTCATGCACGTCGACGGTCGGGCCGACGTTGTTCATGTCCTCGCAGTTATTGAAGAACGCGAAGAATTGGTAGTACTCGCGATGACTGATCGGATCGTACTTGTGCGTGTGGCATTGTGCACAGCCGATGGTTAAGCCCAGCCAGACGGCGCCGGTCGTGGCTACGCGGTCCATCACCGTTTCAATGCGAAACTGCTCGTCGTCCACTCCCCCTTCTTGATTGATGAGCGTATTGCGATGGAAACCCGTGGCGATTCGTTGCTCGCGCGTCGCGTCGGGCAGAAGATCGCCGGCCAACTGCTCAATCGTGAACTGATCAAAGGGCATATCCGCATTAAGGGCGCGGATCACCCAATCGCGATACGGCCACATCACGCGAACCGCGTCGATCGTGTAACCGTTCGAGTCTGCGTAGCGCGCCTGGTCCAACCAATGCCGGCCCCAGCGCTCGCCATAGTGCGGACTTTGAAGCAGCCGTTCGACGACTTCCTCGTACGCCTCGGGTCGCGTGTCGCGCTCGAACGCGTCGGCTTCTTCCGGCGTCGGCGGCAAGCCGATGAGATCAAGATAAACGCGCCGCAAGAGCGTGCGTTTGTCCGCCTCGGGCGAGGCACGTAGTCCACTTTCGTGCAGCCGCTTCAAGACAAAGTGATCGATCGGATTGTGGGCCGATTCGCCGGATTCGATCGCGGGCGGCGCCGGATTGGTGATCGGCAGGAACGCCCAATGCCCTTCAAAATGCGCTCCTTCGTCAATCCAGCGCCGCAGCGTTTCAATCTCTTTCGAGGCCAGCGGCGGTCCATGATCTACCGGCGGCATCCGCTCGCCGTCGTCGTCGCTGGTCACCCGCTGCATCAGCAAGCTGTTCGCCGCCTCGCCAGGCACGATGGTTGCGCCGTTGCCATGATCAAGTATCGCCTGGTCGCGGTCGTCGAGCCGGAGTTCGCCCTGTCGGTTCGCCTCGTCTGGCCCGTGGCACTGCCAACAATGTTCGGAAAGGATGGGTCGAACATCCCGATTGAACCGAATCTCGTCGGCCGCGGCCGAACGTGGCGCGGCGATCATGGCCAGCAGCAGGATACTCCGCAACATCATGTTCACATTCTCGGCGGATCGGCGGCGAAAGCGTGGTCCATTGTACTCCGGACCCGCGAGGAGCCGCAATCATCGCGACTACTTGCCGGCAAACGTGTCTCCTCTATCATTGGCTGGCGATGTTGGCTTTGTGGCCGGGCGGCTCGCTGATTCCACAGCACGATAAGAGGAAGCCATTGCAATGAGCGGATTGTTCGACCCGTTTCGCGTGAAGGACGTGGAGTTGCGGAACCGCATCGCGGTCTCGCCGATGTGTCAGTACTCGTCGGAGGACGGCTTTCCGAACGATTGGCATTTCGTGCACCTCGGTTCTCGCGCCGTCGGCGGCGCCGGCCTGGTGATCGTCGAGGCCACGGCGGTGTCCCCGGAGGGGCGTATCAGCCCTGCTGATAGCGGCATCTATTTGGATGCCCACGTGGAACCGTTTGCGAAGATCGGCCGTTTTTTGAAAGAACACGGAGCTGTTCCCGGGATCCAGATTGCGCATGCCGGCCGCAAAGCAAGCGCGCGGCGTCCCTGGGACGGAGACAATCACATCGAGTACGACGACGGCGGCTGGGACACGATTGCCCCGTCCGCCATTGCCTTCGGCGGCAATTTGCCAAAGGTGCCGCGTGAGATGTCGCTCGAGGACATCAATCGGGTGAAGCAAGACTTCGTCGCGGCCGCGAAGCGCGCCTTGGCCGCGGGCTATGAGTGGCTCGAACTCCATTTTGCGCATGGCTATCTCGCGCACGAGTTCTATTCGCCGTTGGCCAATCAGCGCACCGATCAATACGGCGGGAGCTTTGACAATCGCATTCGCTTCATGCTAGAAACCTTGAACGCCGTCCGCGCAGTCTGGCCGGAGCGGCTGCCGTTGACGGCAAGGTTGTCCGTGACCGATTGGCTCGACGGCGGCGTGACGATCGAGGAATCGATCGAAACCGCGCGCCGCTTTAAGGCCGCGGGATTGGATCTGCTCGATGTCAGTCAAGGCTTCGTTGCGCCCGACATTTCCCACATCCCTTGGGCGCCGGGCTTCATGATTCCCCTCGCTGGTCGCATTCGCCGCGAAGCCGACATCGCCACGGCGGCCGGGTGGATGATCACTGATCCGCAACAAGCCGACGGCGCCATCCGCGACGAGCATGCGGATATGGTGTTGCTGGCGCGCGAGATGCTGCGCGATCCGTATTGGCCTTATCACGCCGCGGTCAAACTCGGCGTGACGGACGCCTGGCAGATGCTGCCGGTGCAATATGGGCGGGCCGTGCGCCAGCGATGAACGCTTTCAACTTATCGACGCTTCCCGTCGCGTTCGACTGGCAGAATTCTCCGTTCGATTGGAGCGTTGGGCCGGGCGATTCGTTGAAGATCGTCGCCGGGGAGCGCACGGATTGGTTCGTTGATCCGGCGACGGGGACGCCGCAGGACAATGCGCCTTGTGCGCTGTTCACGCCGCCGGTTCCGGAGTTCATGTTGAGCGCCCGCGTGAAGGTTGCGTTTGCGTCCACGTTCGATGCTGGCGTGATCCAACTTCGCGAGCGCGACGACTTATGGGCCAAGCTGTGCTTCGAGTACTCGCCCGCCGGGGAGCCGATGATTGTTTCGGTGGTCACGCGCGGGAACTCGGATGACTGCAACTCCGCCGTGATTTCAGGCGATGAGGTTTACCTGCGCGTCGCGGTGATGTCGACGACGATCGCGTTTCACTACTCGACGGATGGTCGCGTCTGGCGATTGGTGCGTTATTTTTCGTTGGGCCCGTTGCGCAGCCCACGGATTGGCTTTTCGGCGCAGTCGCCAACGGGCCAACAATGCACGGCGGAGTTCTCAGAAATCCAATGGCAACCGCGCCGGTTAGGGGAAGTTCGGAGTGGGGAGTAGGCGGCCCGGCGCGTGATGGTACAGTTGGCGCCGACGAAACCGATGTTCGACGGCGTGCGATGGTGTGGTGGGAATGCCCGAGGGGAAGAGGGGAGATGGTGCCCGCAAAACACGCTGAACACGCGGAAGGGGGAGGGTTCGCCACGAAGGGGCGGAGGACACGGAGCAGGTGGGTGGAGGGAGTTGCGTGGGTAGCGGCGTCGCGCTATTATGCAGACGGTGTACCCCTGCCCCGTATTGCGCGACGGGGGGCGGATTGATTGCGGGAGAAGTTGCATGAGTCGAGGGACGGAAGACTCGGCGGTGCGTTACTTGACGGTGACGCCGGGGAATCTGCGGCAAAGCCATCTGTATGTGCGGGGAATCTACGATTTTTTGCCCCCGGATTGTATCGGTCCGGCGCGCGGCAAGCATATGGGCTCGGGTCCGTCGCCGATCGAGATCGAGTTGGACGGGCTGGGTGAAACCGTCACGACCGACGTAGGCACGAACGCGACGACCGGCGCGCCGCGAGGTTTTTTCCGGGGCCGGACATGGGTGCGAAAGTTCTTCGAGCATCACCAGGTGTCGGCTGGCGAAGTAGTCACGTTGACGCGGATGCATGGGCGGCGCTATCGGTTATCGGTGCGGCGCGGGAAAGGCCAGAACGGGCGTCGGCCGAAAGCAGCGGAGTTTTTCGCCGGGATCGGGTTGGTGCGGTTGGCGCTGGAACGTCAGGGCTGGGACGTCGTATTCGCGAACGATCTCGATCCGAATAAGGCGGAAATGTACCGGCACAATTGGCCCAACGACGACCATCTCTCCGTCGCCGACATTCATTCGCTCGACGCGGCGAGCATTCCTGCCTGCGAGCTGTTCACGGCGTCGTTCCCTTGCAACGACCTTTCGATCGCGGGACGCTGGGAAGGGCTCAGCGGCAAGGAGTCGTCCGCATATTGGGGACTCATCCGCATCTTGCGCGACCTGGGGCCTCGGCGTCCGCACGCTGTGCTGTTGGAAAACGTGGTCGGCTTCTTGATGAGCCATGGCGGGAAGGATTTCGAACAGGCGCTGCTGGCTTTAAACGAATTGGGCTATGCGGTCGACGCGGTGATCCTGAACGCTTCGCGATGGACGCCTCAGAGCCGCGCGCGATTGTTTGTCACAGCGACCTTGAATGGCCACGACGAGCACAAATCGTTCGCGTTAGTCAGCGACGCGCGGCCGGCGCCTTTGATCGATTTCATTGCCGCGCACCCGGAGATTCGCTGGAATCTGCGAGACATGCCGCCGCTGCCAACGCGCAACATGCGACTTGCCGATATTTTGGAGGACCTGCCGGACGATGATCCCCATTGGTGGAACGAGGAACGGTCCAGCTACTTGATGACGCAATTGAGCGAACGGCATGAAGCTGTCGCGGCGCACATGATTGCCGGAAGGAATTATTCCTTTGCGACGGCGTTTCGGCGCGTGCGACACGGACGGAGCATGGCGGAACTGCGGACGGACGGCATCGCCGGCTGCTTGCGAACGCCGCGAGGCGGCAGCGGTCGGCAGATTCTCTTCAAGGCTGGTCACGGGCGCTACCAAGTCCGTTTGCTCACGGCGCGGGAGTGCGCTCGCTTGCAGGGCGTGCCTGACGACTACGTGATCGACGTGCCGCTGAATCAGGCGCTGTTTGGGTTTGGGGACGCGGTCTGCGTGCCGGCGGTGGAGTGGATTCTACAACAGCTCGAAATTTGCAATTACAACTGATATGACAACTGTGCACGGAAACGGTGCGTTTGCGCCACACCTAGAAGATTTTCAAGTATGGCTTGACGCAAACATGCGGCAAACGTCGCGCGATGTTCCGGCCAGATTGCTTACCGTGATGGGGTTTCTCGAACATCTGCGGACACAAACAGACCTCTCCGCAAACCACCTCGCCGCAAGCGGAACTCAACTGATCGATCACAACGAGATGGTGCAAGCGGCACTGCGACGATTTTCACTTACGTCGCCGCTCATCGAATTTGGCCGAAAGTCGTCGTTTGTGGCTGGCTGGATCAACTCGCTGGTTGCATGGCTAAAGGCGCGCGGCTTTGAGTCACTTCAACTGACGTCGCGGGAAGAGTTCCTGACGAGCGCTCAAGCAGTGGCGTCCGCGCGACTAACGACAATCAATGAAAGCAAACCGCTATTGGCGCGGTTCACTTGCGGAACCGCATTAGCGGTGATCGAGGACATTCTTGATCAGGCGCAAGCTAAGAACCGTGCTAAGGACGTCGCTGAGTATCTCGTTGGAGCAAAGCTGCAACTTCGTTTTGGGAGCGAAGTCGTCAAGCCAAAAAACGTAAACACGCCGAGCGGCACAGCGCTAGCCGATTTTCGCTTAGGTAATGCCGCCATCGAAGTCACCGTAAGTCCGCCGGACGATCGACACTTAAATCAGACCAACGGAATTCTTCAAGACACCGGTCTCGATGTGTGGCTATTGGTACGCAGACGCGACCGCGAAAGGTGGCAAGCAACCATCAAGAAAAAGGTATCAGCAGATCGCCGCGGGCGTGTCGCGGTACTCTGTGTGGAAGCCTTCGTAGGTCAAAACGTCTCCGAACTGGGCGGCTTTTCGTCAGCGGGCGTGTTAGAGCAGCTCGCGCGGCTCATCGAGATCTACAACGAGACTTGGTTGCCATCGGCCGGCAGCGGCGGCATTCGAATTGCTACGGCCGACGAAGATACGCAAAGAACGTGAACGAGTTTCCCCTTTCGCGAGCGCCTTGATTAGCTTGCGGTACGTTAGACTATTGATCTACGTCCAGGTTCGCAGACAGTCTCGGACTTCCAATTCAGCGAATATGGTTGGCATCGCATAGTCGCAATGTACCGTAATCTGATACTCCGATTCGGGAAGCGTTCCGCCGCTCCATTCCAGAAAATCCGCTTTCAGCTCGGCTATATCCTGGTCCGTCATCTCAATGCTCCCGTTGGTTGAGGACTGAGCGGATTCTACTCTTTCCATTGTTTGCTCCCAAATTCGGAGCATCGCCGACATGGCCGACGTGTTCAGTAAGGCGGAGCGGTCCCGGATCATGGCGGCGGTCAAGTCGCGCGATACGACGCCGGAGATGATCGTGCGTCGGTTAGTGCATTCCCTGGGCGGTCGGTATCGACTTCACGCGGCGCAGTTGCCGGGTTGTCCTGATTTGGTGTTGCCTGCGCGGCGGAAGATTATTTTTGTGCATGGCTGTTTCTGGCACCGGCATTGTTGCGCGGCGGGGAGGTCGATGCCGGCCAGTCGAGCGGATTACTGGGCGACGAAGTTTGCGCGGAATGTGGCGCGGGATCGACGGAGTCGGCGGGCGCTGCGGCGGTTGAGGTGGAACGTGTTGGTGGTTTGGGAGTGTCAGACGCGAGTGGGGCGGATGGGAGCGCTGAAGGCGCGATTGGAGAGGTTTTTGGCGGAGGATTTGGAGGGGGAGGCGACGTAGTAGGACGTCGTCTTGCGCGTTAAGCCCAGGGAAGGCCACCACGGACTTCATTGCAGGCAAGGTCATTAGGGGCCTTCCCTGGGCTTGGGGCGGGCGGCGTGATTTGTCGGTCGCCCCTTGGGGCTTGGCGCTTGCAGCGATTCCGTTCAGTAGCTCAGGCACCCTGGTTGTATGCAAATTGCCTAGCGGCTGATGCAACTACGGCAACATCCTCAGCCGATGCCGGCAAATTGCCTGACGGGAAACGACGTCGATTTGTCAGGCAATTGGCTGGCGGGAATTTGGGATGTTGGTTGAAGTCGATGCGGTGCGACGTGACTTGGCTTCGACTGGGGTGCCTGACCTACGGGTTGGGGGTTCAGGCCAAGAGTTCGCGGACCACTTTCGCTTTTGTAATCGCCACATCCGTCAGGCTGCCGGGGCGGCCTTCGTGGGGATACGTGAGTTGCCGGTGGTCGAGGCCGAGCGCGTGCAGCAGCGTGGCGTGGAGGTCGTGGACGTTGAGGATTTGATTGACGGCTTTGTAGCCGAAGTCGTCGGTGGCGCCGTGGCAGTAGCCTTGGCGGAAGCCGCCGCCGGCTAGCCAGATGGAGTTGGCGTGGCGGTTGTGGTCGCGGCCGTCCGTGCCCTGGGAGATGGGTAGCCGGCCAAATTCGCCGCCCCACATCACGATCGTGCGATCGAGCAGCCCGCGCTGCTTGAGGTCTTTCACGAGGGCGGCGCTGGGTTGATCGGTTTTTCCGCAGAGGTCTTTGAGCGACTCCGCGTTCTTACTGTGCGTGTCCCAGGGTTGGCCGGAGAGGTAGAGCTGCACGAAGCGGACGCCGCGCTCGATGAGACGGCGGGCGATCAGGCAGCGCGTGCCGTATTCGGCGGTGACGGGGTTATCGAGTCCGTAGAGTTGGCGCGTCGAGGCGGTTTCGTCGGAGAGATTCAAGACGTCCGGGACCGCGGTTTGCATCCGTGCGGCAACTTCGAAATTGGAAATGCGCGCGGCGAGTTCCTGATTGCCGGGATAATTTT
>JAWXBP010000150.1 GCA_034440135.1 Planctomycetia bacterium | reverse complement strand
TTCCTGGTCGCACCAGATCACCCAGCCGCCATGGACTTTGTCTGACGTGGCGAACCAGGAATGGGAATCCTTCGTCGCGATCGGTTGCGACTCCTTAAAGAACTCCAACTCCGAAGCGTAGCCGCAGAGCTCGGCCATTGAGGCCCGGGTCGTACCGCCAGCCTTGAAGGTCCGCGGTTCGCTCAACATTGCCAGCACGCCGCTCCCGGCGACCGGCTGGCTGAGGCAGGCAAACAGCTCGCGCAATTTGGTCAGCGCGTCAGAGCCAAGTCGCGCGGGCGCAGGCGGCTCGGGCAACTTCGGCGGAAACTCCTCATCAACCGGCGCCTTGGCCGGAGCATCCCAAATCGGCGTCGTTTCATCGAACGACTGCGTGGAATCGAGACTCATCTTCCTGCCTCCTGTGTGGAGCGCTCATGCATACGAGTAGAACTATCCGGCAATTCTAGCTACGTCCGACAAGCTCATGGCGCCGGCGGCCCAGACTGCCAGCGGATCGTTGGCCGGCGTGTCGAACTTCGCCAGCAGCGCGGCGCAGCGGCGACGCGAGACTTCCGCGCGTTGACGTCGTTCCATCGTCGACCAACGGCGTCGAACTTCTTGCATCCGGCGTTGCAGTGTTTCATGCGACATGGGAGTGGTTCCTTGTAGTGCGTGATCGCCGCCAAAGCGGCAAGTTTTTTGGTTATCGCCCCGAGATCGCAAACTTCGTGCCAAGAAGAAATGGCGGACTTTCTCGCCGTACTTCCCCTGGTCATGAGCAGCAGAGTCGAAATCGGCGCTGCGGCAATCAGCTTGGCGGATTGCCGACCACTCTGTTACCGAGATTTCGCCAATCTCATGCCTTGCGCGCGTCAACAACGGGCGGCACGCGAAATGCTATTTGATTTCGCTGTTATCAATCGCACCTCACACCTCGAAGGGATAGCCATGATTCGGATTTCGCATCAGGAGTTGGTTGAGCGTTGGGCACAAACGTACGTCGACGACGGATTTCAGGTTTGCGCCGAAGGCGTCGTAGGATCAACGGCCCCGGCCGAGATCAACGGCGCACGCCCGGACATTCAAGCCACGAGTGACGGCCATTCCATCTTTGCGCAGATCATCGATTCGCCCGAAGATTTCGCCGATCCCGACGTCCGTAACACCACCCAACGGTTGGCCGAGGCCCGTGGCAACGCGCATGCGCTGCACCTGATCGTCGCCGCGGAATGCATGCTGGAACTGGGCACGAAGCTGGCCGAGTGGAACGTCGAGCCCGACCTCGTTCACGTCACGTAGTCCTCCGACCCTGGCCGACTTTCCCTGGAAGTCGGTATGCAGCCATAATTCATGACTCGAACCGATCGCGACCGCCGGCGCGATGGCACAGCGTCCGGCGGCAAACCTCCGAGCCTTCCCATGATTACCTGCTTTAACTATGGCGAGTCCCTCAAACGGTTGGGCGACGATCAAGCGCTGTTTTGCGCGATGGCCCGTTGCTTTGTCGAAGATGTCGACGGGCTGCTAGGCGAAATCGCCGAGGGGAATCTTCGCGGGGAAGCCCAGCGTGTCGAACGCGCGGCGCACAGCTTAAAGGGCTTGGCGGCCACCTTTAGCGCTGCCACGGTCGTCTCGAAAGCGCAGTGCATTGAGGAGTGCGGCCGACAAGCCAATCTCAACAAGGCCCGGGCCGTACTGCCCGAACTTTCGGAAGAAACCGCTCGACTCAAATCGGAGCTCCTTCCTTACGCGGCGCTCGATTCCGCGAACGGCTCCGAATCGCACGTATAGCACGAGATTGAACCGAATCTATCCTGACTGGTCGAAATTCGACCTGCGATGCTGCGATCGCAAGCGCTGGAAATCTAGCGGTTTGAATAAATGCCGCTTCCTGCGTGCGGTTTGCGTTCATTTGCCGCTTAGCAATCCGAGCGGCACCGAGTTTGCTTAGGGGTAGTAGTTCCGAAAACATCAGCGGAGTCGCGCGCGACTCATTGCGGGAGATAAAGGGTCAAAATGGCGATTACCAGATTGCTCGTCGTGGACGACGACCGATACGCACGCGAAGCTCTTAAAACGGTCTTGCGGCGTCGCCAGTGTACGGTCGACACCGCGGAGAACGGGGAACGAGCCCTGGAACTGACCGCCGTGAATTCCTACGACCTCGCCATCCTTGACTACCAATTGCCGGATATGACCGGCGTGGATGTGCTACGCGGGGCTCGGGCGGTCAGTCCCACCTTGCCTGCCATCTTCGTCACGGCCTTCACAACGATTGACAAGGTCTTCCCGGCCGTCGAAGCCGGAGCGGAGCGCGTGCTGTCGAAGCCTTTCGACGCGGACGAGTTGCTGCGGCTTGTGGACGAGTTAGTCGCGCCGGCTTAACATGCACATCGTCCAGACGACGATTGGGGGCGCGCAGGGCGGTGGGTCGCGCCGTGGCTGATTCTCGACCGACTGCTTCGGTCGTTCACACGTTGCGCGAATCGATCGATGGAAGCGTTGATTTCGACACTGAGTACGGACGTTCCCCGACGCCACGGGACCGTTCCGCCGCATGTGAAGTTAGGTTATCTGCTGGCTGTGTTGATGTTTTTGGCGAGCGCCTGGACAGCCATGAGCAGCGTCCAAGTTGTACGCGAGAAAGGGAACGAGGCCAGCGATCTCGTGGAGTTTCTTGGCTCCCTACGTGACACCTTCTCACTCGTTCAGGACATGGAAACCGGCCAGCGCGGTTACGTAGTCACGCGCCGTCCGGAGTACCTGCAACCCTATCTCGCCGCTTCGTCCACACTTTCGACATCTCTGGCGGAATTGCGGGAACGCAACGACGATCGCCCCGATCAAGCGACCTGGTTCGCGGAATTCACGGCACTTATCCGGCGAAAACAAGCGGAGTTGAGTGAAACGATTCGCTTGATGGACGCCGGCGATCAGGATCATGCCATGGCGGTCATTCAAAGGGATGAAGGCCGGCAAGTGATGGACGAGATTCGCCAAGTCGTGGCGAGACGCCAGGCGCTGGATTTGGCGCGACTGCGCGATGCGCGCGACGCCATCGTCAACTCGCTGGAGCGGGCGGCGCTGATGGGCGCTGGCGCGGCGGTGCTCGGCATTGGCATCGCCGGCGCGTCGTTTTATCGGCTGCGGAACGAGCTCGCCGCCCGACAAGCCCTCGCGGACGACCTGCATCAACAACGCGAAGCACTGCGCGTGACCCTGTTCAGCATCGGCGACGGCGTCATCACCACCGACGCCCGCGGTCGCGTTCATACCTTGAATGGCATGGCCGAGAAACTTACCGGCTGGTCGAATCTAGACGCCGCGGGCCGAACGCTGGAAACGGTATTTGACATCGTCAACGAGACGACCCGGGAACGCGTGGAAAGCCCGGCCACGCGGGCCCTCCGCGAAGGCCAAATCGTGGGGCTGGCAAATCACACGGTACTGATCGCCCGCGATGGCGTGGAGCGCGCCATCGACGATAGCGCCGCCCCGATTCGCGACGCCGACGGCGCCCTGCTCGGCGCGGTCCTGGTGTTTCGCGACGTGACCGAGCAGCGCGGCGCCGAATTGACGCTCCTGGAAAGCCAACGGCGTAAGGACGACTTTCTCGCCATGTTGGCCCACGAGCTGCGCAATCCGCTGGCCGGCATTCTTTCCGGCGTACAAGTATTGCGCGTGCTGCGACCAGAGGGTGATGCGGCCGCCATGCAGGAAGTGATCGAGCGGCAAGCCAAGCACATGGGACGGATGGTAGACGATTTGCTGGATACTTCGCGCTTCGCGCGGGGCAAACTGAGCCTGCGCCGTGAGCACCTCGACTTGCGAGAACTCATCCGGGTGACCGTCGAAGACTACCGCAAAAGTCAGCTCGTCGAGGGATGCGACCTCGACGTCTTGTTGCCGGACGAAGCAGTCTGGGTCTGGGGCGATCGCACGCGGCTTGCGCAAACGGTGACCAACCTGATTCACAACGGCTACAAGTTTTGCGACGGTCCGTACCACGTATTGGTCACGCTCCGGGTGGACGAAGCGACTGATTCAGCGGAAATCGTTGTGGCGGACCAAGGCATTGGCATGGATGCCGCCATGCTGGCCCGCGTTTTCCAGCCATTCGTGCAGGCCGATACCAGCGCTGAACGGAGCCGTGGCGGGCTGGGTCTCGGATTGGCGCTCGTTCAGGCCCTCGTCACCTTGCACGAAGGGCGTATTTCCGCTCAAAGTGAAGGCCTCGGCCGAGGTAGTCAATTCGTCATCCGTTTACCACGATCCTTGAATCCGATTCCGGAACCTCCGTCGTCGTCCGTACCCAACGCGGGACCGCGGCGCGTGTTGATCATTGACGACCGCCGTGACGCGGTGATGCCGCTGGAGAAGATCCTGCAACTGTGCGGACATCAAGTGCGAACCGCCAGCAACGGCGACGCCGGTTTGGAGTTGGCTCGATCGTTCCAGCCGGAGATCGTCCTCTGTGATATCGGCCTGCCCGAAGGCATGAACGGGTACGACGTCGCGAAGGCCATGCGAGCCGACGCCGCGCTGGCGGCAGTTTATCTGGTGGCCGTCACGGGCTATGGCCAAGACGAAGATCGCCAAAGCGCCCAGGCGGTCGGCTTCGATTATCATGTGACAAAGCCGGTCGGCAAGGAAGACTTGCTCCGCGTGATCGGCCAGATGCCACGGTTCTAGCGCCGACGCTTAATGCGAATTGAGCGATGCCAGCAACTTGACGAGATCGTCGTGATGCACCGGCTTGACCAGATGGTGGTCAAAGCCCGCTTCGCTCGACTTGCGCCGGTCTTCCTCTTGCCCCCAACCGGTGAGGGCGACGAGACACATCGAAGCGCCCCAGTCGGCGTCGCGAATCCTCCGCGCCACTTCATGGCCGCTCAGCTTGGGTAGTCCGATATCCACGAACGCCAACTCCGGCCGAAACTCTTTGGCGGCTTCGAGCGCTGCCAGACCGTCGAACGCGAGCCGCGTCTCATGTCCCGAAAGTTTCAACAACATGGCGAGCGTTTGCGCGGCATCGCGGTTGTCATCCACGACGAGAATTCGCTTGGTCGCCTGCGTAACGTCTTGCCGCGACGCGTCTTTGACCGGCAACGCAACGGGAGTCGCTTCCTCGGGTTTGGCGAGCGGCAGGCGCACGCGGAATTCGCTTCCCTTGCCGGGCCCTTCGCTCAGCGCTTCGACCGTACCGCCATGCATTTCGACCAGCCGGCGCACCAGCGTCAGGCCAATGCCGAGCCCGCCGTGCGATGGTTCCACCGTCCGGACCAACTGCGTGAACATCTCGAATACGCTGGGCAGCATCTCGGCCGGGATGCCTTGGCCGTTGTCCTTCACCGAGATCACCACGTCGCCACGGTCCGTCGCAGCCGAAAGCCGAATCCGTCCGCCGCGGTCCGTGTATTTGCAGGCATTGTTGAGCAAATTGCTCAGCACTTGCGCGAGGCGCACCGCGTCGACATCGACATAGATCGCCTTATCCGGCAGCGCAATTTCAAAGTCGTGTCCCTGATGCTCAAGCAACGGCCGGCATGATTCCACGGCCTGATGCACGACGGAGGCCAACTCGACGCGGGCCACGCGCAGTTCCAGCTTGTCGCGCGTGATGCGCGAGACGTCCAGCAGGTCGTCAACCAAGCGCTCGAAGTGCGACATCTGCCGATCGATCGTCAACCGCGCTTGCTCGATCAGTTCCGCGTTGGCGCCGGCGTGCTTCATAATTTCCAACGAACTGCGCACCGGGGCGAGCGGATTGCGCAATTCATGGGCCAGCGTGGCCAAGAACTCGTCTTTCCGCAGGTCCGCCTGCCGCAGCGCCTCCTGCGCTTCGCGCAAATCCGTAACGTCGGTGTTGGTGCCGAACCAGCGCAGCACGTTACCCTGTTCGTCGCGGATGGGAATCGCGTAGGAAAGATACCAACGGTATTGCCCGTCGGCCCCGCGCAGCGGAAACAGGTCTTCCCAGACTTCGCCGGTTTCCCAGCAATGAGAGACGTGGGCGACGACGCGCTCCACGTGATCGGGGTGATGCACTTTCGTCCAGCCCCAGCCTTGCATCTCGTCGAGCGTCGTGCCCGTGTAGTCGAACCAGCGCTGGTTGTACCAAACGAGTGAACCCTGCGCGTCGGCCATCCAGGCGAACTGGGGGATATTGTCGGCCAGCGTGCGAAACCGCTCCTCGCTGTCGCGAAGCGCAGCTTCGATTTGCTTGCCGTCGGTGATATCCCGCGCCACTTTCGACGCCCCGATCACGTTGCCCCCCGCGTCGCGCACGGGTGAAATCGTCAATGAGACGTTGAGCGCGCGGCCACCTTTGGCGATACGCCTTGTTTCGAAGTGTTCGATCCGTTCTCCGCGACGCAGTCGTGCCTGAATAAGTGCCTCTTCATGCTGTAATTCCGGCGGAATGATCATCGTGATCGAACGACCGACCGCTTCCTCCGCGGCATATCCGAAAATCCGCTCGGCCGCCGCGTTCCAAGAAGTAACGACGCCCTCCATGGTCTTGGTGATCACGGCGTCGTTGGAAGACGTCACCACCTCCGCCAGCAGCGATTCCACTTCGCGCGCGCGGGAACGCTCGGTCACGTCCAGCGTAAAACAACGCGTGTGGGCAATCTTCCCGTGTTCCACGTACACGCTGGAATTGATCAAGACATCCTTGATCGTTCCTTGCTTCGTACGCATTCGCGCTGGCCGGTTCTTGAGCAGCTTTCCCGCTCGTAAATCCGTCAAGATGCCGTCGATGGTTTCCGGATCGACATGGAAAAAAGCGATTGGGCGGCCGACGTACTCTTCCCGCGTGTAGCCCAGCAGGTCGAGTTCCGCCTGATTGGCGCGAAGGATGATTCCATCCGGCGCTACCCAATGCAGTCCGACGCTGGCATTCTCGAAGAAGTCGCTCAACAATTGTTCGCTGCGGCGCAGTTCTTCTTCGGCATGGCGGCGTTCGGTCACGTCGCGAAAGACGAGCACCACGCCGATGATCTGTCCCGACGCGTCGCGAATCGGCGCGGCGCTGTCGTCGATCGGCCGTTCGCGCCCGTCTTTGGCGATCAACAACGTGTGATTCGCCAGGCCCACGATCCGCCCTTCCGCCAGGACCTTGTTGACCGGGTTTTGGACGGTCTCGCGCGTGGTCTCATTCACGATTCGAAAAATATCGGCGAGTCGCTTCCCCGTGGCCTCGGCCATCGTCCAGCCGGTGAGTTGTTCGGCGATGGCGTTCATCGCTGTCACTAAACCGGCCGCATCGGTCGCGATGACGCCATCGCCAATGCTGCCCAGCGTGATTCGGAGGTTTTCGCGCTGCTCGTTCGCATCGTCCGCGGAACGCTGAGCCTGGCCCTGCGCGCGGCGCATCACGCCGCCGATCAACGAGATGCCGAGCACTACCGCCAGGTACAGTGCCAGCCCGCCTTGGTTTTCCGTCCCCTCTATCCAGAGTGAGTGACGCGGCGCCAGCCAGAACCAAGCTCCCGCGAAACCGCCGATGGCTGTGGCAAAGAGCGCCGGGCCCAGGCCGCCGTACCAAGCGGCAATCAATACGGCGAAGAACAGCGTCGCGAATGGAGACCGCGTGCCGAGCACTGGGTCCATGGAGAGCCGAATGACCGTCGCCAGCGCGACAGCCACGGCAGCCACGCCGTAGCGATTCAGGAAGCCGGTTCCACCCCAAGAACTCCGGTCCTGCATAGCGCTGCGGCTTCTTGTAACGGGGTGATCGAAGCAGAGAAAAATCGCCGCGGGGCGCCTGACATGGGTACAACGATATGTTATCTGGCTTGCAGTCTTGTTACTAGCGCACCCGTGTCCGACTTGCCGTCCAGGCGATCAGGATTGGTCAAAATTCGCGCATGAAAAAAGGCGGGCGTGCTTTGATTGCACGGCCGCCTTCGTGAATTTTCTTAGTCTTCGATTAGGAACAGCGTGAAGCCACGGCATCTACCATGCGCCGAGCAAGGCCTTCGCCTGTTTCACGCGAGCGGTTCCAGAGGGTGTCCGACGGTCGGTCACGTCCCAGCAGCAGAGCGACGCCGATGCCTACGGCCAGCCCGCAGCCAAAGGCCACCACGACACTCTCGGCGGGACGTGACTGCACCATGCCCTCGGCCTTGGCATAACCATTGCCGACGCCGTCGCGGACGCGTTGCGTCGTATCGCGGACTTGCTCCGCGGCCTGGTGAACATAGCCTTCGGCCCGCTGCATCACCGATGCGCTGCCATTGCTCAGCTCTTCCAGGAAGTGCTCGACGCTTTGCTTGGCCTCGCCGGTCTTGCGTTGAATCTTGCCGACGAGCTGTTCGACGTTGCCGTCGAACCGCGCGAGGTCGTCGTCGGTGAGCTGTCCCCATTTCTCGCGCAGCTTTCCGCGCACCTGGTTCCAGCTTCCTTGAAGGGTTGCTTGATCAATCATCGCCGTACTCCTGAATTGAATTTATGGCTGGCGTGTGAAGTTGCGTTTGATTCTTAAACACCGAGGCAGCACCCGGAGCCGGGACACACAGGGTGACAAAACAACAGAAATCGCCGGGTGCTGCCTGGTGAACGGTCAGGGCCGAAATGAACTTCTGCGATGGAATGCATTCCTGTCGCATGCTCAGTTCGGGCCCTGGGTGAGCGATCCGACTAAGGAGATCTGCGAGAGACCGCCCCGCTGATCAAGCTCACGATGAACAACACGATGAACAGGAAGAACAGGATCTGCGCGATGCCGGAGGCCGCCGCATAGATGCCCGTGAATCCGAACAGCGCCGCGACCAACGCCACGACCAGGAAGACCAGTGCCCAGTGCAACATAAAGAAACCCTTTCGTGTGAATTTGCGAGTGCTTGTGGCGAGTCTTTCGTCGCCGGCGAGTATCAGCAAATGCACTTGGCGTGCCGGACCGCGAGGTTTCCGCCTTTCGCGGAAAAAAGACTTCGTCGAGCATGGCGGATCGCTGCTGGTCTCCAAGATACAAGGCTCATGACGTGATTTTCCGTTGTCCCTGGTGCGGGTGAGGGCTCACATCCAGTGAATTGCGTCGGTTGAGCGAAATACTCGAACTTCTCAAGTGGTCGCTATGCGACCACCACGGTAAGCCGGCGCTCAAATCGCTGGGCGCAAACCTTAGCGCATCGCGTCTGCCGGCTACTTTCCTGCATCACATTCAATGTAGAACTTCGCTCGCCCTTCTGGCACGCCGGTTGCGATCTTCGAATCGCGTCAGCCCGTTGGGCCATCAATGAACGAAGCGAATCATCGCCTCACCTACCATCGCCAGGAGCGCCAATCATGGCCGCCAAAACCCTCACCACGCTGCAAGACCTGCTTACGCTCGAATTGAAGGACCTCTACAGCGCCGAACAACAGATCCTCAAAGCGCTGCCGGAAATGATCAAAGCGGCCACGTCGAAGAAACTTCAAGCCGCGCTGAAAGAGCATCTCACCGTCACGGAACATCACGTGGAGCGACTGCAGCAAGCTTGCGACGAAGTCGGCGTTTCGCCCAAGGGGCACAAGTGCGCCGCGATGGAAGGCTTGTTGAAGGAAGGCGAAGAAATCGTCAAGCAAAAGGGGAAGGCCGCGGACTCCGTGCTGGACGCCGCGATTATCTCCGCCGCTCAGCGCGTCGAGCACTATGAGATCGCCGGCTATGGCACTGCCGCCACGTTCGCCAAGCTGCTCGGCTTCGAAGGCGCCGGCACGCTCCTCGGCGAAACGCTGGAAGAAGAGAAGAACGCCGACGTGTCGCTGACGGAGCTCGCCGAATCGGAAATCAACGCCGAGGCCGTCGAAGCCGAAGCTTAATTCCAAAATCTCGGGCCAGCGAGCGCTGCGGACACGGCTGTCCGCGGCGCTGCGACCCGCTTCGCACGACCACCACCGCACCTCAGTAAACGGAATCGCACACGTGAAAAGTCGACTTTTTTGGGCCGCCCTGTGGGTCATCGGCATTCCACTACCCATCGTCGTGATCTTGTACATGCTCTTTGGCGGCAGTTGAACACGCCGAGTTCTGCTTAATTCACTTCCACACCACTTCGCAGAGGCTCTCGTGTCAACGACCGAATCACCGCACATCGTCGAAGATCGCATGGCGGCGCTCCGCGCGCAGTTGCGGCGCGAGGCGCAAGCGTGCCATCAAGCGCGCGAGCGCTGGACCGATTGGCGCACGCATGTGCAAGCGCATCCTTGGCTCGCCTGCGGCTTGGCGGCCGCCGTCGGCTACGCGTTCGTTCCGAACCGGCGACAGAAGGAAAACCTGACGGCCCCCGCTACGCTCGCGTCTTCTTCGGTTACCGCGACGCGTTCGTCAGGGCTCATCGGCCGGCTCGCGACCGAAGCTGCGCGGCGTGCTGCCCAACAAGCGTTGGCCGTCGGCGCCGCCTGGGCGTTGGCCCGTTTCCGTGCGGCACAGTCGTCACCGGGCGCGGTTCAGAACGGACACAGCAATCCGCCCTTGTACGCCGAGTCGCCTTATTCGTCGGACTACATGCCATGATTCGCACTCGATGGTCTACCGAGAATCGTCGCAGCTTGGCGCGGGAGACGCGCGTCCAAGCTGCACCGTCGCCGACCACGCCGAAATTGTTGGAGCGGCCGGAAGTCAAATTGGGCATTGCGGTCGCCGCGGGCTTTGCCATCGGCCTACTCGTAAAATGGGGCTGGCGAAAATGAGTGCGGGACCAACTCAAAGATTGTTACAACGCGCCCGCGACTGGGCCGGCGACGCGGAAGAGCTCGCCGCCTTGCAGTGGCAATTGCTACAGCTCGAACTGGGCGAGCTGGCGATTCAATTGCGTCGCAGCCTGTTGTTATTTGCCCTCGCTGGCGCCGCATTCGTCATCGGCCTGCCGCTGGCGATCATCGCTGGCGTCGTTGTGCTCGCACAGGCGATGGATTGGCCCGTCGCCAATGCGCTGGCTGTCGCTGGCGTGGCGTTCGTGGTTTTCGCCGGCGCTCTGTGGTTCGCCGCGAAACGAAGTTGGGCCGTCGAGGTCTGGTTGCCGCGTTCCCGGCTGCAAGCCAGACAAAACCTGCGCAGCGTGTTTGCCAGTTGGCACGTCTCGTCCCCCTCGGAAGATAATGAGGACGACGAGTATTACCCGGATTGAATGATCTCAACCATGTTCAGGAGATAATTTCCCATGTCTACGACATCAGCGACGAAATCGCAGTCTCTGGAAAATGCTCGCCGCGAAGCCAATGCGCCGCGCGTGCAAGCGGTCGACGTGAAAGAAGACCTCGTCGAGTACATGAGCTGCTACGCGAAACAAAACCCTGCGCACGCTGCGCTGGTGTGCCTCGGCGTCGGCTTCATTCTCGGCTGGAAGCTGAAGCCTTGGTAGAGACCATTCCGTTGGATCGCGGACAACCAAGGCGGTCAATTCATCGACACTCCAAACACCATTCGCCAAAAACTTTCGCGAACATGGATGCATGCGAGATGAATAACCCCGCACTTTGCCCGCAAGTTATGCGTGTTTTACGCATTCTGATCGAATCACCGCCCGCACTTTCTCTTACGGGAGTCTTTGGCATCAAAGATGCCTAGGAATCCCTCGCCGACCACAGGAACACTTGAAGCGCCACAGTAGCGCGAAGAAGGAGCCAATCATGAGATGGACGCCAGCCTTAACCGTGGGTTCGATTGCCTTGAGCGCCGGAATGGCCCTCGCCCAGCAGTCGAACACGGAGACGGAGCGCCGCCAACCGGCCGCCACAGAACGGCAGCAGGGTGAACGCGAGGGAGCCCGCCGCGAGGGCCGCCGCGAAGCCAACACAAAAGACGCGATGTTCGCCACCTGCCTGGCGATCGACAACAGTGCGGAAATTCAGGTCGCTGAATTCGCCGCGCAGCGCCTGCAGAACGACCAGGCCAAGCAATTCGCCCAGCAGATGGTCCGCGATCATCAGGCCATGCTCGAAAAGCTGGGACAATTCGGCGCCAAGGAAGTCAATCTGAGCGCGACGAATGCCAAGTCTGACCAGCCGGCGGACGTCAATGTCCGTGCCGGCGCCGGCCAGGCGGATGTAAACGTGCAGGTCGACGAGCCTAACGGCGAACAACGCCGCACGGAACGCCGCGAAGCCCGCACGGAACGCCGCGAAAGCAACGAAGCGGATTTCGTCGCCATCAAGCGCGAAATCGCTCAGGAATGCATTCGCAGCGCCCAGGAAGAGCTGGCGGCGAAGCCGGCCAATGAAGTCGATCGCTGCTACATGGCCGCCCAAGTCTTTTCCCACCAGCACATGCTGGTCGGCCTGAAAGTCTTGGAACGCCACGCCTCGCCGGAGATGAAGGAAACGTTGGCGCAGGCCGCTCAGACGACCGAGCAGCATCTCAATCACGCGAAAGAGATTCTTAAGTCGCTGGACAGCCAGCACCACGGCGATACGCCCGCCACGAGCGGTACCACCAGCCGGTAGCATATCGCGCGAAATCAAAGCGTAGTGCGTGTGGTGCAGGGGAGCCGTATTTCCGCGTCGATGCGGATTGCGGCTCCCCGCTTTTATGCGCGATGCTCCCTTGGTCGATGACCGAATGGCAATCAACCTGAGCGCTTCGCGGCCACACACCCATAAATTGGGTGGGTCGATGCTCGTCTGTTTTCCCTTCAGACCACCCGTTTTGCCCCAAATTTGCCGATTCAAAGCCCGTAAGCGTCGGGCACGCGAAGTGCGTAGTCATGGTCCCGTCGCTGCCCATGGAGTCGACGAGCGACCACTCGGCAGCGCTAGCGGACTTCGCTCCCCTGCAGAACTGGCTCAGGCCGACATCTCGACCTTATCGCCGCACGGCGGCATCTCTCCGTTACTTTCCACCACCTGCCGCGAATTGCCGCATCACGCATTTCGCTACTTGTAATTGGGACAGTGCCATGATGACAATCGAGAAAAAGGACTTTGCCAGCGACTTGAGTGGAAGGCGCGCCATGCGTCGGGCATTGGTAGTGGATGATGATCGGGCGGTGCAACATTTGGCGCGCCATGTGTTGGAGGCCAACGGCTGGAAGGTCAGCGTGGCGGCCAACGAATCCGCCATGCGTGCCGAGTTCCTCGAGAACCCGCCGGACGTGGTGCTGCTTGATCTCCTGTTGCCCGATTGCAATGGGTTGGATCTGTTCCGCGAACTTCAAGAGCGCGATGCCAAGTTGCCGGTGATTTTCATCACTGCGCACGGCGGCAGCGATGCCGCGATCGAGGCCGTCAAAGGGGGCGCCTACGATTACCTCCACAAGCCGCTCGATGTTGAGACGCTCGCCAAGGTCGTCGAAAGCGCCTGGGAAATCCGCCGGCTGATGACCACGCCGGTCGATCTGCCGACGCTCCCATCTTCGGCGCCGCAGGCCGACGTCTTGTTGGGCCGCAGCCCGAAGATGTTGGAAGTTTACAAGTCGATTGGCCGCGTGGCGGATCAAGACGTTACCGTGCTGATCCTGGGCGAAAGCGGGACCGGCAAGGAGCTGGTCGCCCGCGCGATCTATCAACACAGCCGCCGCTCCAAAGGCCCATTCCTGGCTGTGAACTGCGGCGCACTGCATGAGACCTTGCTGGAGAGCGAACTGTTCGGGCACGAGAAGGGCTCGTTCACCGGCGCCGATCAGCGCCGCATCGGCAAGTTCGAACATTGCACGAACGGCACCATTTTTCTGGATGAAATCGGCGACACTTCGCTGCCCGTGCAAGTGAAGTTGCTGCGCGTGCTGCAGCAACAACAATTCGAACGCATCGGCGGCAATTCGACGATCACCGTCGACACCCGCGTGATTGCCGCCACGAACCGTGATCTTGACGCGTTGGTCGCCACACGGCATTTCCGCGAGGACTTGCTTTATCGTTTGAATGGTTTCACCATTCGCATTCCGCCGCTGCGCGAACGTCTGGAAGATATTCCGCTCTTGGTGGAAAACGCTGTGGCCCGGTATTCCGACGCCATGCGGAAGCAGGTCTATAGCGTGTCGCCCCAGGCGATGGAAGTCTTCCAAGCCTACTCCTGGCCCGGCAACGTCCGCGAACTGCAAAGCGTCGTCCGTCAGGCGATCTTGCAGACGCAAGGTCCGGTGCTGCTGCCGGAAAACATTCCCGGCTCCGTGACCCAAGTCCCAGTGAAGCAACATCGCGAAACAGCGGCGCCGACCGTGGTGGATTCGCTGTCCCATTTTGTGCAGGAACGATTGAAGGCCGGATCGACCGATCTGTTCGCCGAAACGGTCGAGCGCATGGAGCGCACCCTGTTGCCGGCGGTGCTGGAACATACGCACGGCAACCAATCCACCGCGGCGAAGATCCTCGGCATCACTCGAGGTAGCTTGCGGACTAAGCTCCGAGCCCTCGGCATTAGCGTCAGCCAGATCGTACAAACCGAGCATGGCGCGGACGAAGTGGACGCGCCGCATTTCGGTAACGGCCACGGTTAAGTAGTGCGTGGTCTTTGATGCCGTGCCATCGTCGCCTTTCGCTCCTAGTCTGTGAATAAATCAATGTTGCGAGCAATGACGCGACATAAGTCGTTGTTTTACGTCGGTTGGATTGACGTGAATTAACGACTTACGACGTCTCGTGTTGCTCGCCGACAATAGATTCACAGCCTCTCCGCGAAAGGAGACGGGGCGCTAAAACGTGGGGATGATTACTGAAAACACTCCGCGGACGGCGCGTGTCAATCGTCCGCATCGGACGCAGGTCGAGATGCAGTTGTTTTC
>JAWXBP010000149.1 GCA_034440135.1 Planctomycetia bacterium | reverse complement strand
GCCCTGGTGGTGGCTTCGGCGGGTTTAATCCCGTCGAGATGTTCGCCCGACAGGATCGCAATGGCGACGGGCAGATTGCCCTCGAAGAAATAGATGAACGCGCCCGCGGCTTCATGCAGCAGATGGCGCAACGCAACGGCATGTCGGAATCGGGGCCCTGGAAGATCGACGACTTGCGCAAGTCAATGGAGCAGCGCATGGGCGGCGGCGGAAGCGGCGGTGAGGGGGATCGCGGCCGCGACGAAGGCGATCGCCGTGAGGGCGAATCGAAAGAAGCCAAGAAACCGCTCGTGCCCGGCTTTGGCGCCTTGGCCGCCTTGGGCGATGAAACGCCGTTATTGGTACCCGGCTTTGGTATTCCGGCGGCCGATGAGAAGGGCGAAGTCGGCGCGAACCGAAGCCGATCCACCACGTCGTCAGCTCGCCCACGGGCGAGTACCGCGACGGCCGCGAAACCGAGCGCGACCGCGTCGCGACCGTCCAGCGGTTCCAGCTCCGGCGGCGGCTCGCGGAATGAAGAGCGCGCGCGGACGATGATTAAATCGAACGACGCCAACAACGACGGCAAGCTTCAGCCCGATGAGATGGACGAACTGATCGTCAAACCCAAAGACACCAACGGCGACGGCGCCGTGACGGTGGAAGAAATCGCCGCCCAACTGGGCGGCAACAAAAGCGAGGGCGGCGAGAAAACCGCGAGTAGCGGCGGCGGAGAACGCCCCCGCGGCGGGCGCGATGCACGGAGCAGCTCCAGTTCGAGCAGCGACGATGCGCGCAAGTCTTTCCGCTTTTTGACGCCGAAAGAGCGTCTTCCCAAAGGCACTCCTGACTGGTTTGTCGACGCCGACGAAGACGGCGACGGCCAGGTCCTGATGGCGGAATACTCCGACCGATGGACGGAATCGAAGGCCACGGAATTTGCGCGGCGCGACAAAGATGGCGACGGCGTCATCACGCCACGCGAGGCCGCCTCCGGGGGTAGTACCCGAGAAGAGTGAATTGAATGATGCCCAACCGACTCGACCGATTTACCAGGCAACTGACAAGCAGAGCATGGATTTCGTTGGTTCGGTCGTGTTGGATAACTGCCCCGGCGGTGGCGCTCGGGCTGGGCGCGGTCGACGTGCTTTCCGCGGGAGAATGCCCGAGCTCCGATCAGATTCTCTCGCTGGTCGAGCGACTGGGCGACGACCAATACAGCGTGCGCCAGGCGGCTTCACGCGGGCTGCTGGGCGTAGGCGCGGAAGCCATCGCGCCGTTGCGGCAAGCGGCCGACGGGCGCGACCTGGAAGTCACGGTGCGTTCCGTCGCGTTACTGCGGCAGTTGTACATCGAGGCCGACCCCGCCACGAGCGCCGCGGCGGGCGAGGCGCTCCGCTCATTGATGAGCTCGCCGCGAACGAACACCGCGCACTATGCCCAACGGGCGCTCCGCTCGCGGCACAATCTGGCGGTCGTGCAACTCGCGTCGCAAGGCGCTGACGTACGCAACGAAACGCGCTCCGGCGAATATCGCCCCGGGATGCGTGTATCGCTCAATGATCGCTGGCAAGGAGGCGACAACGGGTTGTTGCATCTGGCCGACGTCGAAAACCTGACGACGCTCTCCTTGAAGCGCGCGGCGGTCAGTCCCGACGCGGCGGAGTATCTGCGTCCGCTGGCTGGCCTCGAATGGTTATCGCTGGAAGATACGACGTTTGGCGACGAGCAACTCGACGCGATTGCCAGCCTGGTGAATTTGCGACGATTATACCTTGGCGATTGCCGCGTCACCGGCGCGGGTTTGTCGCGCCTTTCGGGCCTGAAAGAGTTGGAATACCTCTCGCTCAAGAATTTGCGTATCGGGGCGGGCGAACTCCACGCTTTGGCCGCGCTCCCCAAGCTGACGCAACTCGGAGTCGATGAAACCGAACTCACCGACGCCGGACTGGCGGAAGTCGCGCAATTGGTGAACCTGCAGACGCTCTGGATCAACGGCGCGCAGGTGACCGATCCGGGGCTCAAGTCGTTGGCGAGTCTCTCGCAACTCCGCACGCTCTACATCGCCGAAACAAAACTCACTGGCGAAGGACTGGCGCCGCTGGCAGGAAACGTCGATCTGACGTTCCTCTCCTGCACCAACGCCACGATCAACGACGCCGGTCTAGAGCAGATCGGCAAGTTCCCGAATCTGCAAAGCCTGATGCTCGACGGCAGCGAAGTGACCGACGAAGGCCTGCGTCATCTCGCCGGGCTTAAGAACCTGCAGTCGCTGTGGCTGCAAGACACGCGGATCACGGACGCCGGCTTGAAGCACCTGCACGGGCTGACGAATCTCACGTCATTGCGATTGAATCGCTCGAAGGTGACGTCCGCGGGCATCGCGGAATTGAACGAGGCGATGCCGAACCTCGAGACCCGCCGGTAGGCGGGAATGACGGCATTTTAACGTGGAACCCCGCGGGGAATGCCGGCCGGAATCTCGAAAGAGAGGGCAAACTGCGCGCGATTGAAGTCTGGCAGGGGCCCGCCGGCCATTCGTCCGGGGTTGAATAACTAGGCACTCCGTTTCTCGCAGGCGCGGCGAAAACTGAGTGAATCCCGTGCGGCAGGACGATCAATAACGACGACATATTCTCCCGCTTGGCATCGGAAGAAGACCAGCGCGGGCAGCGCCTTTGGCCGATGGCGCAAATGCTATTCCAGCGCCGCCGACCAGGGGGAAGGCCAGCGGCGCTGGATCAAATTGTAACACGAAGCGAAGTTAACTCGCCAATTCCGCTTGCAGGTCGTTGAGGGGCGCGGCCAGGGTCGCGCGGATGGTGACCGTCTCGAACGGGTTCTCCTCGACGTGCGAGATGAGCGGACTGTCGTTGATGAACGCCAGGTAACCGTCCAAGATGCTGACGGTTTTCTCGCGGAGCGCGGGGCGCTTGGCCTCTTCCGCCGAGTAGAGGTCGTCCAGCGTGTCGCTCAGGCCTTCGTTGAAGTGAGCGAGGATTTCGTCGAGGCGCACCGCGGACTCGGCCGCCTCGGCGTCGTCATACTCGGTGATGATCGTCTGGCGGAGGCCGGCCAATTGTTGTTTGGCGTTGGCCTTCGCCTGATTCCAGGCAATTTTGAGCTTGGCCAACGCGACGGCCGAGCCGCCGGACTTCTTGGCGGTCGACTCCGAGGTTTCCTCGCCTTCGGATTCGTCCGATTCGTCTTCGAGGTCCGGCCGCACGCGGAAGATCGGCTTGATCTTTTTGCCGGTGTCGCGGAAAACGAAAAACTTCACGGGCTTGGCGAGGGAAGCGGGCACTTCCTTCTGCGTCTCGAAGATGGCTTTGCCGTTTTCCGTGAAGCAGATGCCGCGCGCGACGACTTTGCCGCCGCCAGCGCCTTCCTTGGCCTCCTTGATCTGGTCGGGCGAGACTTTCTTCTTCGAGAGCGCGAGGGCGCCTTCCTTGGGACTCTTCAGCACCAGCGCGAAACGCAGCGGCGCTTCGATCTTCGCCATTTTCAGGCGCTTGATCATGTTCAACATTTCGGGATTGAGCGCCTTGCCGTCGTCTTGCTCCTCTTCCCCGTCGTCTTCGTCCTCTTCTTCCTCCTCTTTCTTCTTCTTGGCTTCCTTGACGGCCAGCGCCTCAGCGAGGCTCATCGCCTTGTTGGCCTCCTTGGTCATTGCGTCGAGGTAGGTGACCAATTCCTTGTTCTTGGCGTTCTTCGACTTGGCCGCCTTGATCTCGTCGAGCAATTCGTTGATCGCCCCGATTTGCTCGAGCAGATCCTTCTTGCTCTCAGCCTTGGCGAGGGCGTCGAGTTGCACGACGATGCCCGGGGCCTTCAGGTCTTTGTGATCTTTGACGATTTTCTTCCAGTCGGCGGATGAGAGGTAGTTCGGCACGTGTATGGCTCCGGCAATGAATGGTTCAATGGAGGCGCAAGCGCGCAAGGCAGTAAGTACGAGGAACCGCGGCGCGGACTAGATGGTCTTCAATTTCTTGAGCCACAGCCGTTTGACGGCCTTCTTGTCGACGCTCACGTGCGTGGGATCCGCGGTCTGATTCTTCTTCTTGATGCTAAACGGAGACTTGGGATTATCCACGATCGCCGTGGCCAATTGCGGCATCAGCTTCTGCAACTTGTCGGGCGTGAGGCCGTTCATCTTCTTGGCCAGATCTCCCGCCAACGACTTGACGAGGGCCTTGTGTTTGCCTGGATCGACGTCGACCACTTCGTTGGGGTCGCCGTTGCCGAGCTTGCCCAGCGCGCGGTTTTCGGCGAGCAACAGCGTGGCTTCGGCCAGTTCCGTCGGGTCCATCGTCTTGCCCTGCGCCAACTTGTGGTTGACCAGATTGATCTTGCTGTCGCGGACCCAATTGCCAGTGCGCCCGGCGACCATGCCGTCGATGTCGTCGACATTCTGCGCCCGCTCCACGATACCGACCGTTTCGGCCACGAGCGAACGAATGGCGTCGGGGTTGATTTCGGAAGCGAGCTGCTCTGCATTTAAGTTGGCTTCGAGCGAGGCTTTGACCTTGGCCATCTTGTTGTTGAACGCCGTCAGGTCGGCGTCCTTGATCTTGTAGGAACTAGGACCGAACGGAACCGTCGTGTTCGCGACGAGGTTCAACTCGCCATGGCGGCTGATGTATTCGGCCTTGATCTTGGTCATCAGCGCGTCGACGGTCACGTCGCCGCCGCCCTTCTTGAGCCAGTTGTCCTGCGGCGCCGTGGGAAGCTGCGGCGGCTTCTTCGCCAGCTTGTCGTCCAACTCCGTGTTGTCGAGCTTGGCATGCACGCCGCTCAGCGTGGGGTCGGTCACCATCTTGTTGTGGACCTTCGCCGTGAAGTCCTTGTAGAACTTCATCATGCCCGGGCAATGCTTCTGCACCGCCTCCGCGCCAAACTCGGAGATCATCTGGGGCACGCCGACGATGAACTCTTGCAGCAATTGCGAATCGCCGCCGCGATGCACGTAGTCGTTCATCCGCGAGCTCATGCGATCCTTGATGCGGGCCTCGATCGGATCGCTGTCGTTGAGCAGGTGAATGTTCTTCACATCGTTGGCGATCGCGTCGCGATATAACTTTTCGTCGGCCGGGTTGTCGTACGGGACGGTATTCGTGCCGTACATTTTGCGCGTGATCATATGGGTCATCTCGTGGATCATCACGCCTTGGCGGGGATCGGGCTGTTTGCCCGCCAGGACGAAGGTGTTGGCATTCTCGTCAAATGCCCCTTTCCCCGTCGGGAGCCAACTGGGTGCATTGAACAATTCCCCGGTGCTGTCGCCCTTCGAGACAAAGATTCGGACGCCGCCCTCGTTCGGCGGGTCGCGGTCCTGCATCGCGTCGATGGCGGCCGCTTCCAAAATGGGCTTCAAGAGCGGATCGGCGTACATCTTGTCGTACATCTCGCGGATGCCGACCGCGTCGTTCGGGTCGTCGAACTTCGTCACCTGCACCATCACGTCCACGATGGACTGCTTGGGCTTTTCCGGGACGTACTTCGGCGACGCCGCGCCGTTTTTGTAGAACGCCTTTTCGACTTCCGTCTTGGTCGAGCCCAGGCAAACGTCAAACGGCGTCCAACCGCGCGTGTCTTTGACGTTCGGATCGGCCCCTCGGCCTAAGAGGTCGTCGGCCGCCTTACCATTGCCGTTGAGCGCTGCGAGATGCAGGGGAGCCTGGCCTTTGGCGTTCTTGATGTCCATATTCGCCCCGGCGCCTACGATCCACGCCAGCCCTTGCGCTTGGACGTCGAGCAAATCCTTGCGGAGAGCGTCGCCATGGAAGTCCCGCCGCGCGAGCACCAGGTGGGCGGCCGTGTCGCCGTTTTTTGTCTTGGCATCCAGAATCGAAGGCTCGTCTTGAACAATCATGGCGATGGCCGCCTCGTTCGAGAACGTCGCCGCGTAGTGCAACAGGGTCATGTCGTCGGAGTCTTTTTGCTTCAGTACGTCCGGCGTGTCCTTGGCATAGGCCTTGAGCAGGTCGCTCGCGCGCTTCTTGGCTTGTTCCATTTCCGTCACCAGCCTGGCGATCTTTTGCCGGCGATTTTGCTCCTCTTGAGGAGTAAGCATCCCTTTCTTTCGATCCTGCGAAATACTCTGCTCCACCGAGACGATCTCGCGCCGCAAAGTGATGAACGGCTCCTTGAAGGCTTCCTTGAGCGTCTCGTACCGGGTTTTCAAGTCGGTCCGTTCCTTCGTCGTCAGCTCATGGATTTTGGCACGCTTGGCGTCCTCGGTGGGGAGCTTTGCAACCTTGGCCGCCTTCGCCTCGATCGCTTTCATTTCTTCGGCGGTCGGCATCCCGCGCAGCGCTTTGTTTTCGACGTCGATCTCGAGCCGGTGGTTGCCGTCCTTCTGGAGCTTGACAGCCGGAACGCCGAACAACTGCGACAACCCAGGAATGCCCCCCGCGTGCGTGTTCGAGTGCGCCGCGCCGACCACGGCCATAAACTTCTTGCCGGGATTGTCCTTCTTGGCCTGCTCCATCACTTCTTTCGCCACAAGATTCATCATCACGCATCGCGTCTCGCCGCCCATGAGACCGGGGCGCGTTTTCGTTTCGTTCGAGTTGATGCCGTAGACTTTGATCTTTTTCGTGGGATCGTTCTGGGCGGCGTTCTTGTCGCGCATCTTTTCAAGTACGTTACGCAGCCGGCCGAAACCTCCGATCCGTTTGACGAGCGCAGGCGGTAACGGCGTCCCCAGCGGTGAGTTCAGGAAGTCGTCGACCAGCCGCTGATCGACGACCATCAGTTCCTCGATGAAGTACATGCCGACACCGCCGCCATCCGGTTCGTCGAGCAGCCGTTCCATCAGGTCGTGCCGCGTCGGGTCGGCATGGTCGCCGCCGAAGCAGAAGCCGTTCGGGTCGCTACCGATGACCGCCTTCAGATTGTCGAGGTCATTCGCATTCGGGTTAGGCGGCGGCACCGGGTTGGTGACGTCCTTAGGGGCGACCTTCCGCATTTCAGCGCGGGAGTCGTCGAGAATGGCTTCCTTCTTCGCGGCCGCTTCCGGCGTGCCGAACCCGTTCGCCAAGATGGCATCGGTGCCGCCCTGGTTGATCGGGCTGGACTGGTCGGCGACCATCGCCACGACGGCATCCTTCAAGGCGGCCGCGAAGTCGATGTAATACACGCGGAAGTCTTCGCCGTGGTAGTCTACTTCCAGCGTCCGGGCGCCTCGATCGAGACGGATCAGCGGGTCCGGAACGGTCGGCGCCTTGGCCATGGCGGTGTCGAATTCCCGGTCGTAGTCCGATTGCTGCAGATTGGGCACCTTGGCCTTCATTTCGGCGAACGTCAGTTTGAAGTAGATCATGCCATGTCTCCCGGTGTTCAGAGTGCGGTGTCTTGGTTAGTTCGCGTGTCGGACTCGGCAGGCGCCCTGGTCGGGCTGGAGTCGCGGACGGTCAGCGGCGGGTGTGCTGTTTCGCGCCGTTGGCTCCTGCAATTCCGAAACGCGCTTTGCGGCGGGCAACTTGAGTTCCTTCGGGTCGAGGCTTTCAGCGCGGTCGGCGCGGCAAGCTCGCGCCCGCCGCAGCGCCCATCGAAGGCGGCGGCAAGGCGAAATAGATCATGCTGGCGGGGGTATCTTAGCGTCTGAAAGAAGGGTTGTCACGCAAACGGCGACACCCCGGCGCGGGCGGCGGCGATGGCATCAAATCGGAGTCGTCAGTTGCCCCCAAAGTCCCGGCGAGACGTCGGTGGGGACCGACTGCTGAATGCGCCGCAGCCAGTCGTTGGCATGGCCACCCTCGACATTCGCCAATGCGACGGCGGCCAACGCCGGCGAACGGCTCATGCCTGCGCTGCAGCAAACAAGCGTGGGACGGCGGTTGGCAAGGAGGTCGATCAAGAGTCGCATGGCGAACTGAATTTGGCTGGGATTGTTTTCCGGTCCGTCTTGCAGGGGCACGCGAAGTGAAATCATGTCGCGTGGCAGCGAACCCCCCGGTTCCTCGTTTGCCAACTGCAGAACCGCCTCAATACCGGCTTCCATTAGCGCCGCCGCGTTACGAGCGTCGCCGATATGTCCAATCCAAAGCAAATGCGGTTCAATGTGGGTCATGGTTCCGGGGGTTTGTATCTAGGCTCAATCCCGCGCCGCACTGGGCGCGATTTCTTGAGATTCTGCCGCGATGACCACCCAGCCGGTGTCAGCGACTTCGGCGGGGCGACCGTGAACGATGACAGGTTCGAGCGCCGCGAGGCGCGCGTGCTTCGCCACGGGGTCGACGAAGGCTTCCGAAATGCTGTCCGTCGAAGCTTCCAGCGAGCGGCCATTGAGCCGGCGGTCGCGTCGCAGTTGGAGGGCGCGGTCCAATTCGGTCGAAGAGAGCCGGAGGGCCCCTTCGTCGAGCGTGCGATGTCCCATCTCCGGATGATGCAACACCAGTCCACGGCCGTTGAATTGATCGGGGCGAGTATCGACCAAGAGCGCGCTGCGGCCGGTGGAGAAATCCCCTAGCTCGACGGTCATGCACAACACGCCGACGCGCGTGCGATCGGCGCGTTCGCGGGCGTCGCTCCAGATTGGGACGGAGAACGCGACCATCAAGGTTTGCGTGACCGTGCTATCGAACACCGCCGACATGTGCACGGTGCGGTCCGTTAACGGGCCGAGTGATTTGGTTTCCGGCGCGTCGGCAGGCAAGTCGCGCCCGCGGCCGTGAAAGTAGTCGCGGTGGCGATAGTTCTGGCCGATGCTGGACCCTTCCGGCACGCGGGCCAACTGAGTCCCGTCCACGGCGTTGACGAACCAACTCGCCGTTCGCACGGCGCTGTTGTTGGCGATGTAACGCTTGTCGAGCCAGCGCTGCACTTCTTCGAGCGAGGCAGCCGGCGCCGACTGCCCCGCGGCGATGGCTTCATTGGCTTGGAGCACAAGGCGTCGCACCTCGGCCGATTCCGCTTCGGATTCGAGGATCCGCCACCGCAAATCGATTTCCTGCGCCACCGACTTGGCAAGGAACATCGCCGAAGTGGCCAGGTTATTACGGCGCGAGGTCTCCGCGGAGGAATGGGCGCGATTGGCGGAATCGTACGCGAGCCGCTCATTGCGCGCAAGTTGCGCGAGCCAGATCGCCGAGACGCCGACCACGAGCGCACAGGCGGCTAGCCCCACGACGGCCACTTGCGTGGCCACGCGATGCCGGCGGACAAATCGGGCCACGCGCGCCGAGCGCGATTCGACGTACGCGGTGACCGGCTCGTCGGCCAGATAACGTTCCAAATCACGCGCCAGTTCGATGGCCGTGTCGTACCGATCGCTCGGGCGCAGCGCCATCGCCTTCAGGCAGATCGCTTCGAGCGGTAACGGAGTATCCGCCTTCAAATCACGCGCGCGCTTGACGCGACCGTCGATGATGTTGGCTTTGACCTCGGCGAGCGTTTCGCCAATGACGGGATTCACGCCGGTCAATAGCTTGAACAACGTAGCGCCGAGGCTATAGATATCGCTGGCTGGCGTCGGCGCGAGATCCGACGCTTGTTCCGGGCTCATGTAGGCTGGCGTGCCAGCGCCGCCGCCGGAGGACGTGCCGGCCTCGCTCCCCGAGCTGGGCATCAAGGTCTTTTCGCCGGCGATGCGAAACTTGTCTTCCCGCGCTACGGGCGTCGCCAGGCCCCAATCGACGACGATCGTTTCGCCGTAGCGCCCCAGCATCACGTTGCTGGGCTTGATATCGCGATGCACGATGCCGCGGTTGTGAGCGTAAGCAATTGTCTTGCAGACCGAGGCGAAGTTATTGAGCAGCCGGTGGAATTCCAGCGTCCGTTCCGATGGATCAACCGGCGGGCGATTGTGAAAACGGCGGATCGCATCGTCGAGCGTGACGCCATCGATGTAGCGCATTACATAGAACAGGCGCTGGTCGGCCGTTTCGCCCAGTCCATATAACGGGACGACGCCGGGATGCTCCAAACGCCCCGTGACCTCGGCTTCCAACTCGAACCGTTGCCGCGCGACGGGGTCGGCACTGAGCTTACCGTGGATGAACTTCACCGCCACGGTGCGGTGCAACTGTCGGTCTTCGCCGACGAACACCGCGCCGAGTCCGCCCTTGGCGTGAAACTGCAAGGCGTGAATCTGCGAGGCATGGCTTAATTGTTCGCCCGTCACGCTGTCCAACTCATGCGCGTCAGCATCCGACTTGCGCATCGCCGCGGCCACGCGAGCTTCGAAGCTCTGCAGCGAGGCGAGGCGTTCCTCGACAGCGCCGCGCAGATCGGGCCGCGAGTAGCACAGCTCATCCAAGCTCAGCGAGACGCCGTCCTCCTGCGCCGCCAGCCAGCGGTCGAGCAACGACTCAATGAGGGAATCTTCGGACATCGATGCACGCGCAGCCGTGAAGAAAAGGCGATACTCTAGCCCTACGGGCTAGTGTAGGCGATTTCGCGCATGTTTTCGCGTGGTCTCGCCTGAACCCAACGAAACTTCGCCGCGTACAGGCAGCATGTCCACCAACTGCGATCTGATTGTCGTCGGCGGCGGTTTCGCTGGACTGACTTGCGCGCAGGCCGCCGCGGCGCGTGGGCTGCGGACCGTGGTGCTGGAACGCAAAGACGACGTCGGCGCCGCGTGCCATACGACCGGCATCCTCGTCAAAGAAGTCGCCGACGCCTGGGACGTGCCCCGGTCGATGACGCGGCGCATTCATGGCGTCCGGCTGTACGCCCCTTCACTCAAGTGGATCGATCTCCACTCGCCCGGATATTTCTTCCTGGCGACTGACACGCCGGCGATGATGCGCTGGCTGGCGGGCGTCGCCGAGGACGCGGGGGCGAAGATTCGCCTGGGGACGAGCTTCCAAGGCTGCGAACGCGACAGCGCGGGCGTACGCCTCGCGGAACAGGCGCTTAACGCCACGTACCTAGTTGGCGCCGACGGGCCGCGCTCCCGCGTGGCGGCCGACCTCGGGCTCGCCAAGAATCAGCAATTCCTGGTCGGGGCGGAAGTCGAACTGACCGGCGTTCGCGGCCTGGACGCCGATCGACTGCACGTGTTCCTCGACACGCGTTTGGCCAAGGGGTACATCGCCTGGGCCGTGCCAGGCGTCGGCGTCACGCAAGTCGGGCTGGCAACGCGCGGCCCGATCGCCGGGCGGATCGACGCGCTCCTCGAACAACTGGCCAAAGTCTGCGATTTGTCCCAATCGGAGGTCGTAGCCCGGCGCGGAGGGTTGATCCCTTGCGGCGGTCCAGTCCGACCCTGGCGCACCCAGAACGCCATGCTGCTTGGTGACTCGGCAGGGATGGTCTCACCACTTACCGCCGGCGGCATCCATCCCGCGATGCAACTGGGGCGCGTGGCAGGAGTGGCGATCGCCAATCATTTGCTCGACGCGGCGCCGGAACCCTGGCGAGCCGTCGCGGCGCTCGCGCCGAACTTCGCATTTAAGCGCTGTTTGCGCACTGCATTTGATGTGCTGCCCACCAACTGGCTCTTCGACCAGGCGCTCTCCTCGGCGATGTTTCGTCGGATGGCCCAAGTCATCTTCTTCCACCACCGCGGCCTCTTCTCGCTAGAAGCCTGGCGGGAGATCTTGCTGGCGGCACGTTAGCGAGCGGGGCCGACGTCGATGAATCTGCATACACTACATTCATTGCTCACTACTCTTCCTCGCGCGTGACTACGTTGGACGAAGCCCAGCAAACGCTTGCGATTTTCCTGCACCTTGCCCGGGCAAGCGAGTTGCGGCGGCGGTGGTTGGTGCGCGACAAGCTGTTGTTGATGTCGGCACTGCAGGCGCAATCGCTGCGGCTCGACGCGTTGGCCAACCATTGCCGGGAAAGGCTGCTGGCGCACAACCCAGGGCACCTACTGGGCCACTTCCTTTCGGTCGAAGAGGCCGGCGCCGACGATCGTATCCACCTGCTGGTGCAGCAGGCCGAACGGGTTTTCTCGCGCGAGAAGGCCGAGCACATGCTCCAAACGCTCGGCATTGAATTGGGGCGCTCCGAGGCGACCTACGATTCGCCGGACGAATACCTGCAAAGCATTCTCGGCCCGCCGCCCAGGATTCTTGGCTACCACGGCCGAGTTGCCGCGGCGTTGGTCGCCACTACGCCGCCACTGTCGCTCCCGATCGGTCCACCGGAGCCGTCCGCGGAGCAAGTCGCGGCGCGCGAACGTTTCGAGTTCGGCGCACTCGTGGCGGGCATCGCGGGCGTGTCGATTTGCGCACTTGCCTGGGGCGCGTTTCTCTGGGCGCGGTAAGCTGCCCCCTCCCCTGAGGGCGCATGGCTGGACTGCCCGAACCTTTTCGGCCGGCTGACGTCTGATTCTTACCGTGGGAACGGTGGTGCGAATGCCAACGCCAGCATTCGGCACGACGATTGCAGGGATAGGGTGCAACTGGGTGTAAACCCAAGAATTCTTGGCAGTCGGCGTAACAAATCGACACCGACTGCGCAAGACAATGGCGGCCAGCAGAAAGTCGACCTGAGGCGAACTCAGGACGCTGCTGCGAAAAGGGGGGTAGAAACGTGCGAGAGGCCTCGAAAAAGTTCGGAGATTTGCTTCCCGACACCTATGCCGCGGCTGGCGTGGCCCTGGAAGTCGATTTCGACCCGACCGGCAAGTTCGGTCGCTATATGGATCGCCGCCTGAATCGATTCGTGAAGCGTTACCAGCGCCGCTGGCCGACCTTGCATCTCGGCTCGCCGGACCGTGAAAACCTCAACGTGCGGTCGCCGCAGGACACCAATTCCCAGGAATAGCGTGGCGAATACTGGTCGCTAAAATGCGACATGTGTCTCATTTCGCGACGCTTTATTGAGACACCTTCAACAACCAGTCCACTACGGCCGAGGATTTTTCCTCGGCCGTTTCTTTTGGGCAAATAATTCCGGCAGCCCCGCGCTCAGCGCGGTTTTGATTCAGTTCGTCGATGGTTTGGGCGTTCTCGCCAGCCAGCCAGAGTGGTTGTTTATCAAGCAGTGATAACAGGCCTGGCACATCGCCGTACTTCACCGCTCCCGGGAGGAACAGAGGATCCGCATAGGAAGTCAGGTTAGCAAAACGAAATCCTTCCGTATCGATGGCCACGCCGTCGACGGCTTCGCCGGCCTGCGCGGCCGCCGCAGCGACCCAAAGTCCCGCCCCGTGGACGCCGACTAGCTCAATCTGATCGCCGTCTTTCGCGTGCAGCTTGGTCAGTCCCACGACTGTCAAAATGTCATGCACGCGCTGCACAAAGAGTGGGCTGTTGTAACCGTACGTGTAGCCGGCGAAATTCCGGTCTTCCTTGACGCGGCGATTTTCATCCTTTGCCGCCGAGTCGCTCTTGCATTCGCCTTGACCGATCAGGTCAACGCAGGCCACACTTTTTCCGGCCGCCAGCAGTCGGGCGATCTCCGGCAAAGGTTGCCCTTGCGCGTCGAAGAGCGCATCCTTGCCACGCCCGTCGATCCAGATCACGACATCGCCGGTGGCGTTCTTAGGCATCAGAAATACTTCGGGCAGTTGCTCGCCCCGCGCCGGCAGCTCGATCAGTCCGCCCAACTCGCGGTAATCGCCGCGATCATTGTCGAACACCTTGCGCTGTGCGATTTCGCCTTCGGCGGGAACTTGCCGGTCGATGACGACGTCGTAGGCGAGACGCGTGAATTGCGTCGGATCGGCCGCCAACGCTTCGTGCGAGGCCGCGTCCACTGTCTGCAGCAGCGACGGTTCGTAGTTCGCGTCAGCAGCGGGCTGGGGATGTGCGTCGTCCCAAACGGTGAGCTCGTCGCGCGTGAGCGGTTGAAAATCCTGCTCCACGATCGGTTCGGCGTAGCCCAACAGGAGATGTGTGTTGAACCAGTGGTACATCGCCTGCCGGCTCACCGCGTTGTAGTTGTGGCCGAATTCCAGGCGGATCGTTGCCGAAACCTTCCCTGGCTGGCCGAGCAGTCCGTAGAGTTGCTTCAACTCCGGCAGGCCCTTGGTTTCCAGTTCTTTGGTCCAATCGTCCGCGGCGGTCATGCCGAGCGGCTTGGGGGCGAAGCAGGCGGCGAAATCGACGTTCCCCACGCCCGTTCGCAGATAGCAGGCGTTCTCGCAGGTGCAGCCGCCTTGCATGGCGGTGGACACCATCACGGCCGGGAACTCGACCGCGGGGCGCGGGTCAATCGCCGAAAGAATAAACGTCTGCGTCCCGCCACCGCTCGCGCCGGTGACACCGATCCGCTGCGGGTCGACGTCCGGCAAGTTACTCAACCAATCGAGGGCTCGGATCGAGTTATACGTCTGCAGGCCCATGATGCTTTGCAGGCGTAATTCCGCTTGAGGGCTGAAGAAACCCCAGCGATCGGGACGTTCGAGATCCGGTCGGCGATCGCGAAAGCCGTGGGCGATCTCGAGCGGAATCTGGAAGCTGTCGGCGTTGCCGAGCATGTCGTAGTGGAACACCACGCAGCCCATCCGCGCGAGTTGCACGCAGCGGGCTTGGAGCGGAAAGCGGGCGCCGCTCATCATCGATTCCGCGCCGGTGGCGATCTGTTTCTTGGCTTCCTCTTCGCCGGCGTCGAAAAAGCGGCCGTTCGCCCAGTGCCCATGCGGGCAAAGCACGCCCGGCAACCGGCCGGTGCGCCCGACGGGACGGAACAAACTACCGGTCACGAAGTGGCCGGGATAGCTCTGGAAATAGACGCGCTCGACGGTGTAGTCGCCACGGTCGACGCGGCCATGCACCACGGCTTGCGCCCGCGTGCGCTCGGGCATGGGGTAAAGGCCCATGGCGACCAAAATGCGCCGCCGCGTCCGCTCCGCCCGCTGCGCCCAGGCTTCGCGCGTATCGGGAACCGCGAAGGGAAAATAGCTGTCCAAGGTGCGCAATTCGCCGAGCCGCACGTCATCCGGCAGCTTTCCCTCCGGCAACACACGCGGCGCGGCGGCAGCAGCGAAGTCCGCGCGGGACAAAATTGAAAGTGCCAGAACAACGAGAAGCGTGCGAAGGGACATGCGTGCGGGCTCCGCTCAAGGTAGGCGCGGTCGGGCGGGATTTCGGTCGCCGCTAGTGTAAACGCGAAGTGTGGCCGTTGCCACCACCGGACTTGTTCTTCTTGCAGGACTGTGGGAGGCGTCTCCGACGCCGATCGAGTAGGCGTCGTCGCCAAAACATCCAGTGAGTCTATGAACTCGTCGTCTCCATCGGCGTCGGAGACGCCTCCCACAGCTTTTTCAGGATGGAGAATGTTCGACGTGACTTCCATGGCGTCGCGGCCCTACAATGCGGTGGAACATCGAACCGGAACGAGAGGCCGCGATGAATGCTTGGCGAACTCTGAGCGTCATATTGGCGTGCTGCGTGACGACTCGCTTCGCCGACGCCGCCGAATTGTCCCTAGCGAATCAGTGCATCGAAACCGCTGCGGCGCTGCGGGAAACGGTCGGCGCGGATCGCGAGGTGATTGTCCGTCCGCCGTTCGTGATTTCGGGCAATCTGACGAAGGACGCGCTGCAAACCTGGCATGCTCGAACGTTGGAACCGGCCACGAAGGCGATGCTGGCAAGTTACTTCGATCGCGAGCCGGATCAGCCGATCACGGTGCTGCTCTACGATACGGCCGATGAGTATGAAGCGCAGTCGAAGCAACTCTTCGGCCACGCCGGGCTGTCGGTCTACGGCTACTACAAGCCGAACCGCCGCACGTTGGTGATGAACATCGCCACGGGCGGCGGCACGCTCGTACACGAATTGACGCACGCGCTCATCGATTTCGATTTCCCGGACGTGCCCGACTGGTTCAATGAAGGCCTGGCGTCGCTGCACGAGCAGTGTCGTTTCCGGGAGGACGGCTCCGGCATCGACGGGCTGGAGAACTGGCGATTGCCGGCGCTCCAGACCGCCATCCGCGACGGCAAACTGCGCTCGCTGGAAGCGTTGATCCACGACGAAGATTTTCGCGGCAAGCAGGTCGGCATCAATTACGCCCAGGCGCGCTACTTCTGCCTGTATTTGCAGCGACACGAGTTGTTGGAGGACTACTACGAGCACTTCCGCGAACACCAAGAGGACGACCCGCAGGGCGCGCTGGCGGTGAAAGCAGTGTTACCAAATCTCTCCTGGGAGGAGTTGGACAACGACTACCAGAAATGGGTCCTGGAACTCGAGCCGCCAAAGTGAGGAGGATTCACCGTGCCGGAGAATGTCGAATGTCCAATGTCGAAATCCGAATGACGAATCAAATCCGAATGCTTGAATGTCGAATGGCCCGTTATCGTCGTCATTCGACATTCGCCCCAGGCCCCTCCGTGCCTCCGTGGTGAATTCCCCAGATTCGCGCCGGTTCTTGCTGGATCGCATAGTCAACGCTCCATATTCCCGGCATAATGTGGGCGTGTTGCGCTGGGTGACGGAGCGGCTCTTATTCTTTGTGGCGCGAGACAATGCGATGAATATCCAACGGATGGTGTGGAGCGGGGCGGTGCTCGGATGCCTGTTGACGACGCCGGCCGCGCTGGCAGCGGACGCCGGGCAAGAGGATCTCGACAAGGCCGTCGACGCCCAGGTGGCGGCGGAGTCCGAATCCGATTTGAGCGATGTGATCAAGCTTTGCGAGAGCGCGATCGAGAAAGGCCTCGGCGAAGAAAACAAGACCTTCGCCAACCAATTGCTGGCCTCGTCCCTGACGTTACGTGGCGAACTCTACGCCAACCCAATTTTCAATCCGCCGGTGGATCAAAACTGGCCGCGACTGCGGGAAATGGCGACCGCAGACCTGGAACGCGCCGCGGAGCTTGCTCCGGCGACGGCGCGGACCCACCTCACCATCGCGCGGCTGTATAGCCTGCCGGAGGGCGATCGCACCAAGGCGGTGGCCGCCTTGAATAAGGCCATCGAGCTCAAGGACGAGGATGCAAAAGTGATGCTCCGCGCCCACATCATGCGCGCCGAGCTGACCGAGGATAACGCGCAACGCCTGGCGGACTTGAACGCCGCGGCGGAGCTCGATCCGAAGAATACGGACGTGCTGCAAGTCCGCGGCGCGTACTACCTGGATCAAAAGGAGTTCGACAAGGCGCTGGCTGATTTTCAGGCTGCCATCGAGACCGCGCCAGAGGATCCCCGCTCCTACCATGCCGCGGGAATCGTGCAAATGCTGCAGGAAAAGACGGACGATGCGATCGTCAGCTTTTCGAAGGCGATTGAGCTCGACGCGGACAATGCCGATTACCTGACGCAACGCGCCCGAGCCTACTCGATTAAGGAGGACACGCAAAAGGCGATTGACGATCTCGACGTGGCGTTGGAGATCAATCCGCTGGATGTCTCTTCGCTCCTGCTGCGGGCGTCGAACTACGCTCAGGCGGGCGACAATGAGTTGGCGCTCGGCGATATCGACGAAGCCTTGGGCGTGCGCGACGACTACGCCCCAGCGATCCAGATGCGGGCATTGCTCCTGGCCCGGCTGAAGAAGATTCCCGAGGCGATCGCGGCGCTGGAGACCGTTCGTGAGAAAGCGCCGGACGACCTGACGAGCTTGATGCAATTGGGCATCCTCTACAGCGCCAACAAGCAGCAGGCCGAGGCGATCGCCACCTTCGGCGAAATCTTGGCGAAAGAGCCGAAGAACAGCGCTGCACTGCAAGCGCGGGCCGACGTGTATCTCACGCAAGGACAGCATGCCGAGGCGATTGCCGATTACAACCAGGCCGTTGAGTTGACGCCGGACGACAGTGCCGTGCTGAACAACTTGGCTTGGGTGTTGGCTACGTCGCCCAAGGACGAGCTGCGCGACGGGAAACGCTCGCAGGAATTGGCCGCCAAGGCCTGCGAAGTCACCGAATACAAGCAGGCCCACATCCTCAGCACGTTGGCCGCCGCCTATGCCGAATCAGGCGATTTCGCCAAGGCGATCGAGTGGTCGAAAAAAGCGGTCGAACTCGGCAGCGAGGAGCTTCGCGAGCCGCTCAAAAAGGAGCTATCCAGCTACGAAGCCGGCAAGCCCTGGCGGGAAGTCAAATCGCCGGAGCCAACGGTCGAGCAGTAGGCCGGGGGCGCCAGGTTGTGGCACGGTCTCCCGACCGTGTCACCGGCTCGACCGAAGGTCTCCCCTTTTGAACGGCGTCAACGTGTCACGGTCGGGAGACCGTGCCACAACTGAGGGCAATAGGTCCGTGGCGAAGGGCCCAATTTTCTTGGCGACGGCCGCCGGTCGGCCAACTATCATGGATAGTTGGCTTTCTTTGTTCGGCTCAGGGTGGGGTATGCGCACGCTATCGCTCGGACTCGCGGCTTGCTTGATGACGCTCTCCTTGGTTTCCCAGGCGTCGGCGCAGGGTTTGCCGGGAGGGGTGATTTCGCGCGTGCCGCTCCGCCGGCATGGCCTGGAACGCGCTTGGGTCGCACAGGCGGACGTGGCGGCTGGACGCAGCGAGCTCGCCGACATCCAGCTTGATCATGGCACGCTGTTCGTGCAATCGAACGTTGGCATCTTGCAGGCGATCGACGCTGAAACGGGGCGCACGCTCTGGCGCGCGCAAGTCGGCAACCGCAGCTATCCGAGCGTGCCACCCGGGATTGGCGAAGAGTTCATCGGTGTTGCGAATGGTGCGACGCTGTACCTGTTGAATCGTAAAGACGGCCGTATTCGCTGGGAGACTCCGCTCAAAGGCTCGCCTTCGGCGGGCGTGTCGATGGGACCGAACCGCGTTTACGTGCCGACAATTCGCGGCCGCGTCGAATCCTATGCGACGAAAGAACTCCAGGACGGTCGCACGAGCATCGCCCGGGCTGGCCAAGGACAACAATTCCTAGGCGTGTCGGGAATTCCGCAGACGGCCGCCTTGCTGACGCCGAAGGCGATCGCCGTCGGCACCGCCACCGGTTCGGTCTACGGTTTCGCGCCGGACGTCGCAGGACCGCGATTCACAGTCGATACGTACGGGGAGATCGTCGCCGACCTCGCCTACTACAACGGAAACGTGATCGCCGCCTCGCGTGACAATTATCTCTACGCGATCAAGGAAACCGCTGGCGATATCAACTGGCGGCTGTCGCTGGGGGAACCGCTGAATCACCAGCCGGTGGTTGTCAAAGATAAAATCTATGTCGTCGCTGACCTGGCCGGCATGTACCAGGTGGCAGGTGACACAGGCGCCGAACTCTGGCTGGCGCCGGGGATCCAGCAATTCGTCGCGGCGGGCGCGAATCGCATTTACGCCCAGGATGACTTGGGACGCTTACAAGTGCTCGACGCCGCGACCGGCAAACGCATGGACATGCTCCCGACAACCGGGCATGCGATCATGCTCGCGAATACGGAGAACGATCGCGTCTACCTCGCCTCGCAGACGGGATTGCTGCACTGCTTGCGGGAAACGGCGCTGACCGAGCCGCTGGTCTACCGCAACACCGACGGGGCGCCCGAGACAGAGCAAAAGCCGCTCGACGCGGCTGCGCCTGCCGCCGCCGCACCTGCGGTGGCCCCGATCGCGGACGCCGTCGAAGAAGAGGCGGACGCCGCGGATGCTGACGCGGCCGCAGAGGAAGAAGAAGCCGCGCCGGCCGAAGATGCCCCGGCGGATGACGCCGCCGCGGAGGAAGAAGGCGACCTCGGCGGCTTCGGCGAATAGCCCTGCACAGTCTCCTTTCGCTCCGCGAAAGGATCCGAACCTTTCGCGGAGCGAAAGGAGACTGTGTCGGAATGCATCTACCCCGTCGCGGCGTACCAGCGCTTCACGATTTCTTCCGTATGGAAGAGCAGCCACTCGCGGCGCGTGTACACCGCGTGACCGGCAAGATGCGCTAGCAGCGATTCGTGCGTGCGGCCGTAATCGACCAGCAAGCTCTCGCCCGCGTCGGCGACGCGGACGCCGAATTTGAGTCGCGAAAGCAGGCCCTGGGGCGGCAGGTGCGGTTGCAACAGCGCGTGCAAGTTGCGATCCGCTCGCCAGGCGCGCCAGGCCAGGATCGGCGGCATGGCGTTGGTGCCGGCAATGCCGAAATGTTGCACGTAGTCGCCGTGCTCGGCGTTGAGGATTTCATCGACCGTCAACGGAAAATGTGCGCGGTGCGCGGCGTGTCCTGGCGCAGGGCGATGATGCACGAAGTGCAGCAGCTTGGCGTGTCCCGCGGCGTCCCAACCGTAGCGAATGGGCGTGCCGAACGTGACCACGTCGAGCGAACGACCGGCGAGCGGCGAGCCCTCGCGCCGGAGCAGTTTTTCAATCCGATCCCAGACCACGATGTCGGCCCAGCCGAACAGCGGCCAGCGATAATAGACTTGCGCCGCTTCGAAGAACCGGGCACGCATGTCCGTGTCGGCGCCCAGCAGGTTGGTCAACAGCGCGAAGACATTTCCCGCGTGGCTGTGCCCCCAGAGGATAACGCGCTGTCCCGCGGGGAGTTCCTGTGCATGCAGCTCATCGAGCAATCGCACCGCGGCGTCGGCGCGGCCGAGGTGATGATTCTCGCTCGACCAATGAAAGAGCCGCACCGGAATCCGCGGCGCGCCGCCGTGGCAGAGCGCGTTCTCCATCAACCGCGCGTATTCGGCCGTGTAGTTGCCGTTTTCGCCGGCGACGCCGTCGACGATGGCCTTTTCCAGGCCGCGCAACAGTTTCGCAGCGCCCGGAAACACACGCCCCAGCGCGCTGAACAATCCCAGGGCGTCGGTGCCGGCGAAGGTGCCGTGAACCAGGTAGATCGCGCCGACGCCAGCCGCGCGCAGCGCGTCTCCGGCCCCGCGCATCCGCGTTTGAAACTCAGCGCTGCCGGCGGCTGGGAACGATCCCGGCGCGAGCAGGGAGTGCGGTGAAGTGGGGGGCGTGTCCCGATACTCTTGATGGCGAAAGCGGTTGCTGGCTGACATGGGTCGACGGCGGGGCGTCGACGCGGTGGATGGTCTTTTCCGACGGTTGGTGTCCGAGAGTGCCCGTCCAGGTTTCATACGGCCGTCCTTTGCGTTCGTCCCCTTGGAAGAAGGCCAGGTAGGTCATCACGTCGCTCGGGATGAACTCATGCTCATTCGGGGCCAGCCGCGTCTGTTGATGGACGCGTCGCCAGGTGCCGGAGTTGAAGTAGACCTGATTGAGCACGTAGCCTTCAGCATAACTAGCGTCGAGCGGTACGGTTTCGGCGTGGTGCGTGTGGCCGTACACAATGTGTTTGGCGCGGCGATTGCGAAAATCTTGCTCCGCCAAGGCGTGCGCGTAGAACGAATCCTCGGCGCGGCCGCGAACCGAGTTCAACCAGCTCACCACGGAACTGGCCCAGCCGACGGAAAGCTGCTTGCTGAATTTGAGCGCTTGCTCCAGCCCGTCGACCAGATCGGTCGGCGACCAGGTGTCGCGCGAACGGACGAAGGACACCGAGAGGAAGTCATCGACCAGCCGATCCCAAACGCGTTTGACTTGTTTGCGCATCGACGGCAGAGGACAAGTGCGCTCCAAGAGGCCGTCGAGCCACACCGGGATCAACAAAATCGGCCGCACGTTGTCCAGTTCGCGCAGGCCGGCCAGAGTGCTGATCGGCAATTCGTTCGCCAGCTCGGTCTCGACGATGAACGCAAAGCGGTTCAACAGATCAATGACGATCGCGTCGCCCAGGCTGCTGGCGTTGCGTTCGCCTTCGAAGTTGAACGGATCGTAGACATCGCCATGCCGCGCGAAGACACGGTGTCGGCGCATCAGCCCGAGCAATTCGTCGTTCTCGGCCGGGTCGTGCGGGAAGGGTTGCGTCGGCGTGTTGGCCAACCCCAGGCTGCGCGCAACCGCTTGCCGGATCACGTCGTAGGCCGGGCCGCCAAGGTGATAGAACCAATCGTGGTTGCCAACCATGTAATGAATCCGCACGTCGACCGGCTGCCCGGCGGCCGTGGGGACGGGGCGTCCCATGCTGTCGGCCGGCGGGACCGTGATCCCGCTTTGTAAGGCGAGAGAACGCAGGATTTGAAACGCCTCGTCGTTGCGCCGAAGGATGTCGGCCGTGATTTTTCCGACGATGTCGACGTATTCCGAGCTCTGCGGATCGTCCCAAGGGCGCACTCGGGAAGCCGACCAGCGGGCGGAACGGATCACGTCCAGGACGTCTCCGAGCAGCAGTAAATCCAGTCGCTCGATGGGACGATAGTTGCCGTCGGCGCGGCAGGAAGCCCCCGCCGCCAGGTCCTGGAGACGTTCGGCGAAAATCTGAAACGCGCCGGCGGCGATCGTTTCGCCGCTGGTCCCGTCGGTGAGGTGCAAATCGCTGATAATGACCAACATCGCCACGTCCTTGTCGCGAGGTTCGTGGACCCACGCCGTCCGCGGTCCCGAAAATACCGTCCCTGGCCCGCGCATTTGCGCAAAAGCTGCCGGGTCACATCGTCACTTATCGGCCCATCCCCACCTTCGGCTTTGAGCGATTGTGCCCAAATTAACGATTGTGGAGTGCCGGTGGCGGTCAGTGGTGATCGCCGCCGCTCGCGCTGTTCCAAGCCCAGGGAAGGCCACCCGAGTCCTTGCTATCACCGACGACTTCGAGGGCCTTCCCTGGGCTTAGCGGGATCGAGGTCCAGTCGCCCTCCAGCGGCACCTCCCCAGGCCCGCCGGCATCGTGCATACTTCCGGCTTCCGCGTTTCTCGTTCCGAGTTTCCCCTCGCCGAGTCCCCGCCCATGCTTACCGCCGCCGGTTGCCGTGCCCGCCGTCAGCGTCTTTGGGATCGCTTGCCCGAGCGGCCCGATTGGATCGTGATCGCCGATCCGCAGCATCAGATGTACTTCGCGAACTACTTTCACACGCCGTTCGTGTTTCGGACGACGAACGCCGGTTCGCTGCTGATCCTGGGTTCGGACGGCTCCAGCATCCTGGTTTGCGACAACTTTCTGACTGGCTTCGCCTCACAAGCCCATATCGACGAAGTGGTCGCGCCGGTCTGGTATCGTGGGAAGGAATCGGCCGTCCACCGCGAGGCGATGCTCGTGGCGACGATTCTGGATCGCCTGAAGAAGTGCCCCGGCAAGCACATCGGCTTGGAGTTTTCGCAAACCCCCGCGGGAGTGGTCGAAGGCCTGCGCGCGGAGCGCGGCGAGATCAAGCTCACTAACGTCGATCCAATCATTCACCCGCTCAAGCGCAGCAAGGACGCCGACGAGTTGGAAGTCATCATGCGCTCGATCCGCGCCATCGACGCCGGCCAGGCCGCCGGAATGGCGGAGATTCGCCCGGGCATGACGGAGATGGAAGCCTACCTGCTGGTGCAAAAGGCCGCGATTCTCAACGCCGGCGAGCAGTGCATCGTCTACGGTGATTTCGTCTCCGGCCCGCGCTGCGAAGCTGGCGGCGGGCCGCCGAGTGATCGCGTGATTGAAAAGGGTGATTTGGTGCTGTTGGATTTCTCCGTCGTGGTCCGCGGCTACCGCGGCGATTTCTGCAACACCTTCCGCTGCGGCGAAACGCCGACCGACGAACAGTTCCGGCTGTACCATGCTTGCATCGACGCTATCACCGCCGCGGAATCCAAAGTCCGCGCCGGCGTCGCAGGCAAGGACATCGACCGCACCGTCCGAGATAGTTTCGCTAGCAAGCACCTGGCCGACACCTTCACGACGCACACCGGCCACGGCGTCGGCCTCGGGCATCCTGATCCGCCGTACCTGACGCCGGATTCGAGCGACACACTTGTCGCCGGCGACGTCATCGCCATCGAGCCGGGGCAATATCACAAAGGCGTCGCCGGCATGCGCTATGAACGCAACTACCTGGTGACAGAGACCGGGTTTGAATTGCTTTCAATGTTGAAGCTGCAAATTGACGCGAGTGCGTGACGCGCTGCAAAAAATCTTCGTTGTGGCACGGTCTCCCGACCGTGCCACGGAGCCGGCTTGCCCGCGTGGAGACCTTCGGTCAGACGTGTGGCATGGTCGGGAGACCATGCCACAACTTTGATCGACGTGACGGGCTAGTGTCGTTGATCTAACTGTCGATTCGTAAGCTAAGGGCAATTGACATGGCGTCTTGATCCGGCGGCGCGCCGTGGTAGGTCATCCTTACCGCTTCCTTCGTGATCTCGACGATGGTCTGGCTAACCGTGCTGGCCTCCGGCCGGCTCATGTTCACGCTGATGTCCGCGCGCCATGGCCAGCGATGGCGGTGAAAGGCATCCTGTGTGGCGAACCAGTCGCCGGAGTCCAAAAACATCTCGGCGAACAAACGGTTCCGGGGTTGAGCGACTTCGGCATCGCCGAGCCCCGACGACGTAAACATCGCCGGACGTTCAATTCGTATTCGCTGCCGCAGCGCCAGCGCCCAATCGCGAAATGCCAACTCGGCCAACCGCGTTCGATCGAGAATTACCAGTCGAAACGGCGCGAATGACAACGTATCGAATCGTTCGGCGCGCGCCACGGCCTCATCAAAATCGGCGGCGTCCAGGAGCGCAGGGATCACCGCCCCCCTGGTCATCGGATGCGGCGGCGGCGCACCAGGGGCGTTGAGGAGCACCATCGCGAGACCCGCGTCATTGACGCCAACCCAGGTGCCGCCAGCCTGCCGGTCGCGCGGCAGGATCGCTTGGCGCTCGCCAAACATTTCCACGGTCGGCGGCATCGCCTGCGGACGCAGCCGGGATTCGTCACGGTTGACGACCAGTCGGATCCCTGGCGAGGATGGGTTTTCCGACCACGGAATCACCGAGAGCGTGCACATCGCGGCTTATAATGGGAGTCAGTGACCACGCTATTCTACCGGACGAAGCCAAGATGACGCCACGCAAAGTCGCACTCGTGACCGGGGCCGGAAAACGCCGCGTCGGCTGGCATGTCGCCCAGGCGCTCGCGGCGCGGGGCTATGCGCTGGCGATTCACTATCGCAGTTCCGCGAACGAGGCGGCGGAAACGGTCGAGGCGTTGCGGCGCGACGGCGTCGACGCCGAGACGTTTCAGGCGGAACTCGCCGACGAGGCCGCGGTCCGCGCGATGGTGGCAGGCGTAGTGACCCGCTTCGGTCGTATCGACGTGCTCGTCACGTGCGCGGCGACCTGGAAGAGCAAGCGACTGGAAGAAGTGACGGCCGCCGACGTACGCGGATACTTCGAGACCAATACGCTCGGCACGTTTCTTTGTTGCCAGCAAGTCGGTCTGGCAATGGTGCGGCAACCGGAAGGGGGCGCGATCGTCACCATCGGCGACTGGGCCATGGAGCGCCCCTATCTCGACTACGCGGCGTACTTTCCCTCGAAGGGGGCGATTCCCACGCTCACGCGCGTGATGGCCGCCGAACTCGGCACGCGCAACCCGAACGTCCGCGTCAATTGCATCCTGCCCGGGCCGGTGATGTTGCCGCCCGATTTACCGGAGCCGCAACGCGCGGAGGCAATCAATGCCACGCTCGTAAAACGCGAAGGGAGCCCGGAGAACATCGCGCAGGCGGTGCTGCACTTTGTAGAGAACGACTTCGTGACGGGAGCGTGCTTGCCGGTGGATGGCGGGCGGACAGTGTATTCGCCGGAGGCCGCCCCATAGTCTCCTTTCGCTCCGCGAAAGGTCCGGAGCCTTTCGCGGAGCGAAAGGAGACTATGGCTCTACGCCCGAGATCAATTTTTTCATCCGCCGGCCAGCGCCCCAATCACCAGATACGGCTCCTTCCCGCTCACCACGGCTTCCGGCAGCGGCGCGTCGAGCGGTTCGTTCGATAGATCCTGATTGCAGGCGAAAAAGCGGATGAAGGCGCGGCGCTTTTTCGTGTCGTGATCGCGGATGGTGCCGCGGAGCACTGGGAACTTTTCTTCGAGCGCATTAAGCAACGTTCGCTGGGTCGCCGGTCCGTCGAGTTCGAGTTCGACGTGACCGGTGACCTTGGCGAAGTTCCGCAGATGATACGGCAATTCCACGCGGATCATGACAGCGCTTGCACCTCGACTGAGAGGACCGCGGGCAGGTCGCGGACGATAGCGTTCCAACTGTCGCCGCCGTCGGCCGAGCCGTAAACCTGTCCGCCCGTGGTGCCGAAGTACACGCCACACGGGTCGAGCGAATCGACGCTCATCGCGTCGCGCAACACGTTCACATAGCAGTTAGCCTCGGGCAGTCCCTTCGCCAGCGGTTCCCATTCATTGCCGCCGGCCTTGCTGCGATACACCCGCAACTTGCCGTCGATGGGGAAATGCTCGGAGTCGCTCTTGATCGGTACAACGAACACCGTGTCCGGCTCATGGGCGTGGATGTCGATGACGAAACCGAAATCGGTCGGCAGGTCGCCGCTGACCTCGGTCCAGTTGCCGCCGGCATTGTCGGTGCGCATTACGTCCCAATGCTTTTGCATGAACAACACGCCGGGACGCGAGGGATGCATGGCAATGCGATGCACGCAGTGCCCGACCTCGGCGTCCGGATCAGGGATGTACTGCGACTTAAGTCCCTTGTTGATCGGCGTCCACGATTCGCCGCCGTCCTCGCTGCGGAATGCGCCGGCGGAGGAGATGGCGATGTAGAGCTTCTTCGGATCCGTCGGATCGATCAAAATCGTATGCAAGCCCATGCCGCCGGCGCCGGGCGTCCAGCACGGGCTCGACGGGTGCTGTCGCAGCGACGCCAGTTCGTGCCACGACTTGCCGCCGTCGGTGGTGCGGAACATCGCCGCGTCTTCGGCGCCGGCATACACGGTGTCGGGATCCGATAGCGACGGCTCCAGGTGCCAGATGCGTTTGAATTCCCAGGGATGCGGCGTGCCGTCGTACCAGAGATGCGGGCCGACCTCCCCTTCGTAGGCGAATTTGTTCTCGACCGGATTCCAAGTCTGGCCGCCGTCGTCGGAGCGCTGGATCATCTGGCCGAACCAGCCGGACGTTTGTGAGGCGTAGATGCGATTCGGATCGACCGGCGAACCTTTCATATGAAAGATTTCCCAACCGGCGAAAAACGGCCCGGCGACGTCCCATTTCTGCCGCTTGCCGTCAGAGGTGAGGACAAACGCACCCTTCCGCGTACCGACGAGGACTCGAACTTGGCTCATGGTTTTTTCTCAGTTGAGTGAGTGTTGAAGGTGCTTGTGTTCAAAGTTGCGAACCGGCTCAGTCGCGTGGCGTAACCGGCGGCGTTGGGTTGCGCCATGGCATTAAGGCCCGTAGTCTCGGATCGCGGAGAAAGATGCCGAGCCAGACGAGGACGCCGCCGACGACCGGGCTGATAAATTGGCCAAACGCGTCTCCAGCTCTCACGTGCGTAGCAGTCGCGCCGCCGAGGTAGCCGGTCAATAGTACGGCGCCCAAGACTGCCGTCTGCGGAACCGCGTAGATGATCGCACAGACGAGCTCGATGATCGCGATCGGAACGATCACGTCCTTCGTGTAACCTAGCCGTTCGAATTCGGTGGCGGCGCCATCGCTGAATTTTGCCACGGCGCTAAACGTCAGCATGGCCACGACTAAGCTGGCAATGATCCGCCCGGCCCACGTAAGCCCTTTGTGTTGTGTCGCCATGGGAATGTCCTGATTGCGAGGAAATGTGCATGAGCTAGGCCGTTTTGCCTTCGACAACGTTCTTCATCGTCGTCAGGCCTTTTTCGAACTGGTCGCCGATCATCTTGTCCATGTTCATGAAGAGGCACATCGCCTTGGGGACGAAATTGTGTTTGCCTTCCATTTTCCAGGTCATCACGGTTTGATCTCCTTCTGGCGTGAAGGTGAACAACGTGTCGCAGATCGAGGCGAACGGCTTAATGAATTCCAGTTTGATGCGGATCAAGTCGCTCGGGCGGCTCTCTGTAATGGTCATCTCGCCTTCGCCCACGTTCTTACCGCCGACCCAGTGATACTTCGCGCCGACGCCCTGCGCAGCGCCGCTATGGGTGCGCTGCAGGTTGGGATCGATCTGCTCCCAGGGAGACCAGGCGGTCCACTTGCGGAAGTCGTTGACGTGCTCGAACACCTTCGCGGGCGGGGCCTTCATCTTGCCCGTGCGAGTCACCGTGTATTCGCTCGGCCGCAAGGCAATGAAAATGACCAGCAACGCGACAAGTACGGCGACGATACTAAGAATCCAGTAAAGCATGGGACGACGTTACTCCGGAGGGCATCAACGAATTGTGATTGAGCAGTGTTATGGCCTTCGGCCTGCTAGTTTACATCGTCCGATTGGCTCTCACGAGTAGCCGACTTCATTCACTTCGAGAAGCCCCCGGAGGCCATTGCAGTCAGTTGCTCTTGACGCTCGAAGCCAGGTGCGAGTTCGCGGCTTGAATCGTTTGCTCGACTTCGCTTACCAGCATCGCGAGCACCGAGGCCAGGGCGCACTGCGGGCGGTTCGAGGAACAGATGTAGCTGGCCAGCGGTTCGATCACGTGGGCCAATTGGTGGTCGTTGCCTCGATTAGGATGGCGGGAATAAGTCTTCATGGCACGTGTCCTGTTTCCGGTAGAGAAGGTGTTGCTTGCCCTCGAACACCTATTGGTCGTGCGGGAGGCAGTACGATCGACAACCAACGGGAGATTTCTTAGTTTATTTACAATGCGCTGCACGACGCCAGTCGCCCGGAACGCCGAAACTGAACACGGACGGCTACGAAGCCGGGCAGATTTCCGCGAGTTTTTCGAGGTTTCGCCAGCCATAGCCGCCGTGGAACTGGCCGGCGCTGTCGAGCAAGTGTTCCGCGCCGAGGGCTTCATAGAAGCGGCAGGACGGGTTTTGCGCGTCGGCGAAGAGCAGCATCGAATGAACGCCGCGTTCGAGAAATCTGCGCACGACATGGCCAAGCAACTGCCGTCCCCAGCCCTGACGCTGACATTCCTGGAGCAAGTAGATCTTGCTTAACTCGCCGGCAAATTCGGGCAATTCCGGCGAACTGTAGTCTTGCCCCTTCGCGAAGCCGACAAGGCGCTCGTATCTTTCCGCGGCGTCGACGGCCAAGTAGCAGAACCAAGTTCCATCTTGGTTCTCAAACGCGTCGCGCCACTGCCGCTCGCGAAGCTCAAGCGTCGGCGGCCGCGCAACGTGTGGGTACGTCGCCGCCCATGTGACGACATGCAAGGCCGCCAATTCCGGCACATCCTCCGAAGTCGCCTCGCGAAAGGTTAGTCGCGTCATGGAAGTCGCTCGGCATGAGTCAACGCGATACGTTGCGTCGTTACTTCGCTTCGGCCGATGGCCCTTCCTTGACCGGGAAGCCCGTGCGGAGTAAGCCGAGGTAGTCCTCCGGCGCTACGCCCAGCGTGCGAAGTTCGACCGCCGCCAGCGTGCGCTCATTATCGGCTGGCTCGGGCGAGGCGACTGCGATTTTGAATTGGCGAATCGCCTCTGCTTTCTCGCCGGCGATCATCTCGTATTTTCCGACGAAGTAGCGGAACGAGATCTCGGCAAGTTTGTTACGCTCGAACGGCAGTTTTTCCACGGCCGCGATGTCGAGCGGTTTCGCTTTTTCGCCGTCGAAACCCGCGATCATCATGTCCGTCAAACCAAGCAAATCGGTGCGCGGCGTGTTCGGGCCTGAGACGACATAGCTAGGGCTTTTCTCCTTGACCATTTGCAGAATCTCGTCGCGTCGCTGGTAGTCGCCGGCCGCGTGTGCCGCGAACGCCGCGGAGAGACCGTAGTCGGCATGCCACTCGTTGCGCTCGAAAGCGACGAGGAATAGATCGACCGCCTCCGCAGGCTGATCCTGCAAGACGAGAAATGTGCCCAGGTCGGCGTTGTCGAGGGTGCCGCGTTCGACGGACGCGCTTTCGGCCATCTCCATCGCTTCATCCAGACGACCGCTGCCGGTGCGGCGGCAGAAGAAATACCATTCCAACGCACTACTTCGATAGCGTTCCGAAAGATTCGCGAACCATTGCTCCGCGGTTTCGAAGTCCTCCAGGGCCTCGTGCGTGCAGCCGGCGGAGCTCAACGCCCAGCCGGCCCAGGTTTCGGCAGCTTCATTGGCGTAGGGGACGGCCTTGTCCCATTCGCGGTCGTAAGCGTAGGCGTCCGCGATTTGCACGCGCACCTGGGCGTGCCCGAGACCGTAGTCCGGCTTGTCGAGATAGGCTTCGAGCGTCGCCAGCCAGCGATCCTTGTCGCCGCGTTTCCGATACATCGCGGCGAGCGACCGGTGGCTTTCGAGAGAAGGATCGACTTCGACTGCGCGCTGGAAGCAGCGCTCCGCGGCGTCCCATTGCTGTTCATTGCTGTAGCGCAGGCCCAGCGCTCGCAGGACCAGCGGCCACGATTGACTTTCGCGTTCCCAATCCGCGGCGTGCTCCTTCACCTGGTCCCACTGATCTTCAATCTGCAACAATCGCCCCAACGGCGAGTAAGGCATCGCCACTTTCATGATTTCGGCCGAGTCCTCATCGTTCTGCGGCGAAAGCCGATGGCGGACGACGAGCTCCCAGAGCGTGTTGCTTTGATGGCTCCAGGCGGCGTCATAGAGCAATTTGCCGGCCTCCTTGTCGCAGGCCCAAATCGTGTGATAGAGCGGGCTGGCGTGGATTTCGAGCGTGTCGTAGTCGATCGAGCCTTGCAGCGTCTTGACCGCCGCGAGTTTTTCGTCCAGGTCCCAGTTCCGTGTGTCCAGGAAACCGCGATAGGGATGCTGCGCTACCAACGGACGGAAAAACGCCACGGATTGCTCAGGATCGACGGCCAGCGAATCGCTCTCGAACGTGATCCGCCGCATGACTTGCAGGAACGAAACTTCGTTGATCATCTTGCCGAGCGCCGCCCAGGAGGGTTCGCTCGTGTCGAACGACGGTTTCGCGTTCTTCGGGTCCGGCTTGGCGGCGACGTCCGAGGCGTCCCACAGCGCCTTGATGACCTTGTTGCGGAGCTTGAATTCTTTCTCCGGCGATTCGTCCTCGCCGAAGATATTGCCCAGGATGCCTCCGCCGCCGGTCCCTTCCTTGACCCGCTTCTTGACCGCGGGGGGCAGGTCGTCGATCTCATCCAGCCGCGTGTAGATGGTCGACGCGAGGATCTGCGGCGCCTGCGCCGTTGCGCCATGCTTGACGCTCACGCCGCCGAAGGTACAAAGCCCGTCGTGAATCCGGTAGCACTCCGGCATGTTCGGCAGCGTTTCGAGGGCCATCGTAACGATGTAATTCGCACCGTCCGATTGTTCGACGACGTGATAGCGCAACAGGTCGCAAAGCTGCGCGCCCTTGGGTTCCCGCGCTTTCAGTTGCGCGAGCGCGTCCAGATCGCTGCGGACGTTGTGCTGCGCGGCCTCGATCCAATAGGGCAGCGCCGCGCCGGCGCGATCGGGCGCTTTTTCGGCTTCCTCCCAATCCTCGAGCGCGTTCTGATGCATGCCGCTGAGCGAATAGGCGTAGCCGCGATGCCACAGCGCCGAGGCGTTTTCCGGCTGCTTGGCGACGAGGCGTTGGCCGTAGAGCACCGAGCGGGCCAGATAAACGTGCCGCTCCTGCGACCAATGCGTTTCGGTGAGCACGCCGAGATTCGCATAGCAGCGCACCAGCGCGGCCAGCCGCGCCGGGGATTCGCCATCTTCACGCATCGATGTATGCAACTTGCGCGCGGCGCGGAACTGTGAGATCAACGTCATCTGTTCCAGCAGCGGTTCGATGTCCTCCGCGACCGCGGCCTCCGGCTTCCACGTCAACGGCGCGCCCTTGACGCCGGCCTTGGACAATAGCGCCGGAAACTCCGTGCGGGACTTTTCTTCCCACGAGGCGTACATCAATCGGTAACGATTCACTCCCTTGGTGCTCCAGGTGAAGCTCCCTTGTTCCTTGAGCGGCGGCTTCTGTCCGGAAAAGAGCGTGATCTTGTTCGGTTCTTCCGGCTCGAAATCCAATAGCCACGTCGAGTACGCGCCCGACGTTGGCATCGTGTCGCCGATCACGGCGTCGCGCGTGATTTGGCCCAGTTCATGCCGCGCGGCGATCAGCATCGCCTGCCGCGCCATTTCGCGAATGATCGTGACCTGCGTTTCGCCGCCGTTGTCCATCACGCGGAAGTTGTGCGTGATGTCGAGACAAAACACCGGCGGCTCGGCCGCAGTTTGCGCGGCGGCCGGAGACGTCGCCCAGGAACAGCACAGAATCGCAACTAGGCCAGCGAACGGAAGAGTGCGCCCCACGCGTTTCATGACCAACGGTCCTTACGAGAGGTTTTTTGGAAGCATTTTCGCGGTTCGTTGCATTGTCGGCAGTCGGTGACGAGGAAGTCAAGCAGTTGGCAGGCACGGTATAAACGAACAGCGACCTAACACTCAGACTTTCATCGTCACGTTCGTAGTGCTACACGTCGTTTTCGGAGATTCAGAGCGGCCCGCGAAACACGCAAAACACGCAAAAAGTGGAAACGTTGTGAAATCCGAACGGATGCTCCGTAGGGGATACATGCTGGTGTATGTCGAAAACAAAGGCAGCGATTTCGCGTGGCATCGCTTTCGGAACCTCCTGCTAAATCATGCCTTTTGCGTGTTTCGCGTATTTCGCGGGCCGCTCCTAGATGGGTAGTACGACGAGGTTCTTTCCCCCTCGCTTGCGCCTCGGGTTGGTATTTAGCGGCAGGCCTGTCATGGCTGCTTTCCACCCAGCCCGGCCGCGCTATAATCCTACGTCCGCCCGGTCCGAAATACCTCTTGGGAGTGCCCCGCCTGATGTCGCCTGCCCCGTCCCGGCCCACGAATTTGCGCGATCTGCGCGCCAGCGGTTGGAAATCCAAATCGGTCAAACAAGAGATTCACGATAATTTCCTCCGCGCTTTGGCCTCCGGAGATGAGTTGTATCCCGGCATCGTCGGCTACGACGACACAGTTGTGCCGGAGATCAACCTGGCGCTCCTGGCGCAGCACGACATGCTGTTCCTGGGCGAGAAAGGACAAGGCAAGAGCCGGCTGATGCGGTTGATCGGCCGCTTTATGGACGACGCGATTCCCTACATCGATCTGCCCGAGATTCCCGTCCACGACGATCCGTACCGGCCAATCACATCGGCCGGTCGAAAAGCGATTGCGACGTTCCCGGAAGAAAAAATCCCGATCGGCTGGTGGCGGCGCGAAGATCGCTACGCCGAGCGCTTAGCTCCGGGCACCAAGTTCGCCGATATCATCGGCGAGATCGATCCCGCCAAGCTAGCCGGCGGAGTCAGCATGGCCGCCGAGGAGGCGCTCCACTTCGGCTTGATCCCCCGCATGCATCGCGGCATCTTCGCAGTAAACGAACTGCCAGAACTCGACGAGTTAGTTCAGGTCGGTTTGTTCAACATCCTGGAAGAACGCGACGTGCAGATTCGCGGTTACCCGATTCGCTTCGATCTCGACATTCTCATTCTCTTCAGCGCGAACCCGTCGACGTACAACCGTTCCGGCAAAGTGATTCCGCAGTTGAAGGATCGCATCGGCTCGCTGATTCAAACCCACTACCCGCGCGAGCGATCGCTGGGGATTCAAATCATCGACCAGGAAGCGGGCGTCGACCTGGGCGGCGATTTTCCAGTCGTCGTGCCGTATTTCATGCGCGAAGTCGTGGAGCAGATCAGCATCGCGGCGCGGCGCTCGAAGTACGTCGATCAAAGTTCCGGCGTCAGCGCCCGCTTCAGCCTCGCGAACTATCGCACGATGATCGCCAGCACGCGCCAACGCGCCGTGCGATTGGGAGAACGTCCGGCCGTGCCGCGGATCAGCGACCTCGGCCACCTGTACTCCTCGTCGCTCGGCAAGCTGGAGCTCGACCTGATGAGCAGCCACCAGATGTCAGAGCGCCAGGTGCTCGACGCGATTCTGGCCGAAGCGATCAAGACGGTGTTTGACGAATACGTCGATCGCCATGGCCTCGACGAAATCGGCAAGATCTTCACGTCCGGCGTAAAGATCGAAGTCGGCGACCTGCTGCCATCCGCGGCCTACGCCGATCGCTTGAAACGCGTCCCACCGGCCTGGGACAAGGCCTTCGAAGTGAACGCTTCGTCCGACCCGGCCGTGCGAGCCTCCTGCGTGGAATTCGTCCTGGCCGGCCTCTACGCCACAGACCGCATCTCCCGCGCGCAACAACACGGGCGGATCGTGTACGAAACATAGGGGGGAAATGACGAATGTCAAATCAAATTCGAATGACGAATGACTGCATGTTATTCAAGCGGGCAAGCTCGATCCAACGCCCATTCGTCATTCCCCGCGCAGTTCAGGGGTCGCTATAACTCCCGCGACTCCAACTCCCCGTCGCGGTAGACGCCGATTTCGTCTTCGCCGTCGCCGTCGAAGTCGTCCACAATCGGGTGATCGCCGACGCGGCCGTATTCGATCACCATGTCGCTGTCGGTGAGTTTGTGATCGCCGTCGGTGTCGATGTACCACTTGCCGTCGCGGAACACGCCGATTTCATCCGTGCCGTCGGTGTTGAAGTCGCCGACCACGGGGCGATCGCCGGCGCGGCCGTAGGTGAACTCCACATCGCCGCGCGTCCGGGTGCCGGTGCCGTCCACGTCCAAGCGCCACCGTCCGCCACGGAAATGCCCAATCGTATCGACGCCGTCGCCGTTCCAATCGCCGGCGACCGGTAGATCCTGCGCATTGCCGTAGTAGAACACGTGGTCGATCACGTCTTCGCGCGATTGACCGGCGGACGTGAGCTTCATCCAACGCTGGCCGTGCGTGGCGTCCTCCGGACGCGGCGGCACGTTCTTGGCCACGCCCGACAGATGGTTCTGCGCATCCGGCAGACCGGGTTCCAACGCCACGGCATGGGGATCACCGGGCCACTCGGGCCCGTAGATGCCGATGTCGCTCTTGCCGTCGCCGTCCCAATCGCCGGTGACGGGCAGATCATTGTTCGTGCCGAGCTTGGCCCACAGATCGTCGTCGTCCCACAGGCCATTGCCGTTGAGATCGATGAACCACTGGCCAGCGAGATACACGCCGACCTCGGTCTTGCCGTCGCCGTTGAAATCGCCGGAGACCGGGATGCTGCCTTTCGCGCCGAACACGATCTGCATGTCGCGCACCGGCGATTCGCGGCGTACCGTCCACCGCGATTTGCCGAGCATTTCCGCGTTGCGGCGCCAGGCGAACAGTTGCGATTGCATCGCGGTGAAGCGGACATCGGGCGTGTCCGTTTCCGACTTCCCTCGCGGGTAGCCGGCGTCGATCACGCTCAAGTGCCACGAGTACGGCGTACCGCCGCCCCCGCCCCCTTCGCTTGGCAGCGGGACGATGCTGCTGAAGTATTGCGGCACCCCCGGCGGCGCACCGAGCGGTTGCGGAAAGGGCGGCGAGATGTTCGTCGGCAGCAGCGGCGGATTGGTCACAATCGGCGGATCGATGGTCACCGACTGCTGCTCAGTGATGACTTCGCTGAAGTTGTATTCCTGGCCATGCTGGCCGAAGTTGACTTGAATGCCGTAGATCGTATCGCTGTCCGGCGGATAGATCGTCGGGTTGAAGAGATCCTCGGTCGCTGCGCCGGCAACCGGTTGCCCGTTGCTCGCGGCGCCGCCGAGCGAGCCGGCTGTGTCGAGACTGTCAATAAATCCCTTCGGCTGCACCTGCACGACGCCATAGCGTCCTTGCCGCAGGCCGGTGAATTGATAGTAGCCGTTGGCGTCAGTCGTGGTTTCGATTGTCTTGCCGAACGTGTCGGTCTCGGGGATGCCGAATTCGTTGGTCAAGCGAACGACCACATTGGCGATGGCACGATCATCCGCGGTGCGTTTGCCGTCGCGGACTTTCGTGACGTCGAGTTCCTCGCCGTCGGCCAGCAGGATCGTGGGCCCGTCTTGATAGACATAGCCGGACAAAGTCGCGGGCGGCAGTTCGGCGAAGTTGTACTCCACGCCGTTTTCGCCGCTCGTCAGCTCGATGTCCTTCATGAAATCGTCGCCGCCCAGCACGCCGCCGGCATTGCCGACGACTTCGTCGCCGTCGAAATATCCTGCCGGCTGCTGCTCGCGTAGTTGATACACGCCCGGAGCGAGTCCCGTGAAGCTGTACGCGCCGTTGGCGTCGGTGACGGTGGTCGCGATCACATTGCCGTCGCTATTCAGCAATTCAATCACGGCGCCGGCGATCGGCGTGCTGCCGGTCGTGGCGTCGAACACGGTATCGCCATTGGGATCCGAGAACACCTTGCCCGCGATCGACGCAGGCAGCGATTCGCAGAACTCGTAATCCGTGGCGTTCACGCCCGCGCCGAGGTTGATGTCGGTGATCAAGTCGTTGCCGGATACCGTGCCGCCGGCGCTGCCGGGCTCTTCACCGCCGTCGAAATAGCCGGCCGGTTGCACTTCGAATACGGAGTACACGCCTGGCGCGAGGCCGGAGAACTTGTAAGTGCCATCCGCGGCCGTGAAGGTCGTGGCGAGCACCGTGCCCGCGGTGTTGAGCAGGCGCACTTCGACGCCGCCGAGCAGTGGCTCGCCAACTTGGTAAATGCAATCGCCGTTCAAATCGGCATGCACGCGCCCCGCGATCGAACTGGGCATCAATTCGCCGAAGTTGTACTCCACGCCATGCAGCCCGGCATTGAGCTGCGCGCCGGTGATCTTGTCGTTCACCACGCTACCGCCTGCATTGCCGGCAGCATCCAGACCGTCGATGTAGGCCGCTGGCTGCACTTCCGACACGCCGTACACGCCCGGCGCGAGGCCGTCGAAGCGATAGAAGCCGTTCACGTCCGTCACCGCGGTGACGG
>JAWXBP010000148.1 GCA_034440135.1 Planctomycetia bacterium | reverse complement strand
GAATAATCTTGTCCATGTCGGCCAAGAACTGCGCACGCCGCGTCGTCTTCGCGTACTTCTCGAATCCCGTCAGCGTCTGTTGCTTCATCGCGTCACTCATATCAGTGTCTGTGCAGAATCAGACCATGCCGGTAAATCAGAGTTTCCTTAGCGACTTCCCGCGCTTGCGCTGTGCCGCCAGCTCAGGGGCGATCTCTAGTGCGTAGAAATCGGCGAGCCGGCTGCGATCGTTCGGCGTGCGATCGGCGCGGGGCGTGACGATGATTTTATCGATCTCGCGGAAATCGAAGCCAGTCTGATCGCTGAGGTAGGTCGCAGTGTCGAATCCCGGGTTCTCGATTCGGAACGTGCGGTGTTCCTGTTGCCATTTGTCGCGAGAGGCGACGACATCTGGCCGCTCGCGCGCAGCGAGCAGACCAACGCGCAGCGCATCGCGCTCCGCTACCATTCGCTGACCCCGCGCAGCGGTCGTCTCGGCGAACCGATAATGAACTGGCCACTCGAGCGCCCTGCCCTTGGGCACGCCGGACACCGTGGGCCGATTGCCCTTGTTGTCGGCGTCTTCGGTGTTGTTGAAAAACGCCATCAGCCGATAGAAGTCGGTCTGGCGGAACGGATCGTAGGTGAGGCTGTGGCATCGCGCGCAGGAAATTGTTTGCGCCTGCCATACTTCCCACGTATTCGCGACAGGGTCCATCACCGCTTCGATGCGGAATTCCTCCTCGTCGTTACGCGTGGGCGTATTACGGTGATAGGCCGTCGCGATGAGTTGATCCACCGTCGGATCGGGTATGAGGTCGCCCGCCAGTTGCTCGATCGTAAACCGATCGAAGGGAAGGTCGCGGTTGAGTGCGCGTATCACCCAGTCGCGGTACTCCCAGATCGTGCGCTCAATGTTGTCTTCGTAGCCGAGCGAGTCCGCGTAGCGCGCGAGATCCAGCCAGAAACTCGCCCATCGCTCGCCGTACTGGGGCGCGGCGAGCAGGCGGTCCACTTCGCGAAGGTAGTTGTCCTGGCTCGGCTCGGCGCAGAACCGCTGTACATCGTCGAACGCGGCTGGCAGGCCGGTTAGATCCAAGCTCACGCGCCGGAGGAGCCGCGCGCAATCTGCGCGCGGCGACGTAACGCGCGCGCTCTGCTCGAGACGCGCAAGGACGAACGCATCGATCGGATTGTTGACCCAGCCCTTCCTCTGCGGCTTCGGGACCGTCACTTCGGAGGGAGGCACGTAAGCCCAGTAGTTCTGCCACACCGCACCTTCTTCTATCCACCGCCGAAAGAGCGATTGCTCCTGATCGGAGAGCGTGACGCCCCGCTTAGGCATGTGCTCGACATGTTCGGCCGGCAGCGTTACGCGGCGGATTAGCTCACTTTTCGCGGGAGAGCCGGGAACGATGGCCAGACGGCCGGACTGGCCCGGCTTCAGCGCATCCTCGCGAAACAGCATACTGAATCCGCCGGCCTGCCGGACGCCGCCGTGGCAACCAATGCAGCTGCGATTGACGATCGGACGGATGTCACGGTTGAAATCGACCCGGACCGGCGCTCGAGCGTCCTGACGGAGCCAAACTGCGGGAACAACGACCGCCATTGCTAGAGCAACTATGAGTAGCCAGCGCACGCGACCTGCCAATCACCGGAGGGCTTGAATTGCTTTTATGGTAACGTCACCATTGCGAAATGCGAGCCTTACTTTGGACGCCGGTAGACGACAGAGCGGGCGCGCGTTCGCGTGGCAGCCGCTTCGCTCACTCCGTGCTCGGAATTCTATCGATGATTGTTCTTACTGCGTGCAACCGCTCGGCGCCTGTCGGGGGCGAGGCCCTGCTGTGGGTGCAGCCCATGCGCGATCACCCTGTGCACAAACTGATGCAGGCTGGCTTTCTGGACCGCTGCCGCGAGCTGAAGGTACATTGCGATGTCGTCGGCAATCCAAGCGCCACCGCCTTCGACATCGCCGCAACCATTCCGCTCGCCGATGCCGCGCTTGCACGACGGCGACATAGCGCGGTCATGGTCTACGCCGTGGATCCTGCGCTAAATCCGTATGTAGCGCGGCTGGCGCGCGATGGCTATCCGGTCATGATCGTGCATCTGCTTCCGGCGCCGGACGAAATTCCGGGACTGAAGGCTGCCATCGGCCAGGACATTCGCACGACTGCAGCGGATGCTGCAGTAGCGATGGGCACACGCCTGCGCGGCCAGGGCGCAATTGCGGTCACGCAGGGCAGCTACAACCGCACTGAAAACGAGATGGCTCAGGTGTTCGCCGCAACCCTCGCGAAGTGCTTTCCGCAGATCAGGCTCCTAGCCCCGCAGCTGGAGGGCTTCGAACCCACGGCGGCCCGAGCGAGGGCGCTCGGGATCTTGCAGAGCAATCCGCAACTCGCGGGAGCCTTTTCGACCACAGGCGCGGGCGCCGAAACCTGGGCAAACGCGAGCCGCACGGCCAGCCGCAGCGTCACGATCATCGGCATGAGCGCGGTACGACAGAATCTCGACCTCATCAAGTCGGGCGCCGTGTACGCGATCGCTGCGCAGCCTCTGTACGAAGAGAGCGCTGCCGCGGTGGATATCGGCCTGAAACTGGCTCGTGGAGAGCAGGTCGAATTCCGGAACGTGATCCCGACGGCGATTGTCACCGCCGCCGACGTGGCGCCGTATTATGCTCTTCTGGAAAAGGCCGGGCAGTAGGCCGACAGTTATCCGCGCGCCTGGCGCATCACTCACGACCGTCTCTTTCCGACGGGGTCGAATTTAACGCCGACGTGGTCGCGGCCATCGATGTCGCGACAGTTAGTCGTTCAATGGGCGAGACCCCGACGACGCCGTCGCCATCCCAACGAGCCAAGACGTATGCGGCACCGTCCGGCGTGGCGATCGGTCCGCCGTCACGCAGCAACACATATTCATGCTTCACAGCTTCCGCGGCCTCGGCGGTCTCCTGTACCAGCGGCGGTGACGTCTCCGGGCTCATCGCACGACACCCTGCTGCTCGCGCCTTGTCATCGACCAAAGTACGCGATAGATCGCCCCGCCAGTCAATGATTCGGGGACTTTCCTCTCCAATCGGAAACTTGCCGAGCCCATCAGCAGACATCGGTCCGGCACGAAGGCGCGTTTGACCAAGCGAAGTAGTTCCGGCTCGCGTTGCACGTCGTCAAGCGTCAGGGGATCGAGTCGGCAAACAAGTAACTCATAACGTCAGCTAGACACTGATGTACACTTCCACTATCTACCATTTCACATCATTTACATTCAAAATGCTCCGCGGCGCCTCAAGCGCAAGAGCACTGTCGCGCGATGAATGGAGCGCAAAGTCATGCTGGACGTGGAACGCCACCGGGTCATCCTTCGGTTGGTTCAGGAACGCTCGGTCGTCGCGATAGCCACGCTGGTCGAGATCCTGGACGCATCAGAGGCGACCGTGCGACGGGACATCAATACGCTGGCCGAACGGAACCAGGTAAATCGAATCCGCGGGGGCGTCGAGGCGCTGGCACCTCGACACGAGGCCCATCTCGTGGGCATGCCATTCGAGTTGAGCCAGGGAATTGGAGCACCTCAGAAGCGCGCCATCGCCCGCGCCGCAGCGAACCTGATCGGAGATGGCGAGAGCATCATCATCAACGGTGGGACCACAACCTATGCCCTTGTGGAATTCCTGACCAACCGGACGCTCGACATTCTGACCAACTCGATTCCAATCGTTACCAAGTTGTTGGCAACGAGCCGCAACCGCGTATTGCTCCCCGGTGGCACTGTTTACCGCGAGCAGAACATCGTGTTGAGCCCGTATGACAACGACGCAATCGATCACTTCTGGGGCCAGAAGCTGCTCACCGGCTGCTATGGCCTCAATCGATTCGGCATGATGGAAGCCGATCCCCTGGTCGTGCAGGCAGAAATGAAGCTTCTAAGGCGGGCCGAGGAACTCGTCGTCCTGGCCGACAGCCGCAAGCTACGCCAGCGATCCTCGATGATTGTCGCGGATCTCAGCCGCATTTCCACGCTGATCACGGACGACGGCGCGAAGGATGAGGAACTCGAACTCTTTCGGGCGGCTGGCATACGCGTGGTCGTGGCGGAAGTATTATCCGCAGACGACGCGGCGCACGACAACACAAGTCGAGCCAGTGCCACGCGTCTCGGCTAGAGCGAATCGCACGTTATTCCGTTCGCGGCAACAATCCGAGTCAATGCGCTGTGAAGTCCGGCAAATTCGTCGCCGTACTCGACATCGGCAAGACAAATTCGCGTCTGCTGCTGGCGGATTGCGAATCAGGCGCGATTCATTGGCAAGCGCAGCAACCGTCGCATACCCTCGAGATGGCAATCGGCCGTCAGCTCGATGTCGCGGGCGTAGAGCGGTGGCTGGTCGAGGCGCTGGCCAGCGCACCGGATAAACAGCAAATTGGCGCAATCGTGCCAGTGACGCACGGGGCCGCGGCGGTCACCGTAGACATGGCCGGCGAGGTGCTTACAGCATTCGACTACGAAGACCCGCACTTCGACGCCGTACGTGTCGCTTACGAGCACTTGATCGACCCTTATGAGGTTACCGGGTCACCCTCGCTGCCCGCCGGGCTGAATCTCGGCCGACAACTGTTCTATCTCGAAGCGCAGCTGCCCCAGAAGTTTGAGAAGGTTGCTCGTGTCCTGCTCTATCCGCAGTATTGGGCATGGCGACTCTCGGGCGTCATGGCCAGCGAGGTTAGTTCGCTCGGCTGCCACACCCATCTCTGGATTCCTCTGCAGAAATCGTACTCGCTCTTTTCGGACCAACATGGGTGGACGAGCAAGTTCCCACCGCTGCGCTTTGCCGGAGAGACGCTCGGCACGCTCTCGAGTGGCCTAGCCGCGCGAACCGGGCTCGATCGCAGCTGCAGGGTCCTTTGTGGCCTGCACGACTCAAACGCCTCATACCTGTGCCACTCGACCGCGCGTCGCCGCGACAATGGCTTCACAGTCGTCTCGAGCGGAACGTGGACCGTGATAATGGCGCATGGCGTCGATCTCACGCGATTGTCGGCAGATCGGGGCATGCTTGCCAATGTGGATGTTTTCGGGAATCCCGTGGCCACGGCGCGCTTCATGGGCGGGCGCGAATTCGCCGCGATCGCTGGCGAAGCGGAGATCGCTTATGACACATGGCCGGCAGACCTGGCACGAGTTGTCGCCTTCGGTGCGATGGCGCTGCCGAGTCGCGCGCCAACGGACGGACCGTTCATGCACCGTCCCGGTCAGCTCATGGGGGCAGAGGAGCTGTCTGCCGCTGAACGTCGAGTAATGGCAACGATTTATCTTGCGCTCATGACCGATCTGCGGCTCGATGAGCTCGGCACTCAAGGCGATCTGATCATCGATGGGCCGCTCGGAAGGACAGCTGAGTTCGCAGAGCTCATGCTCGCGCTGCGGCCCCAGAACCGCGTCTACCGGACAGGCACGGCAAGCGCTGCGGCAAGCGCCGCCGTGTACCTCGCAACGGGACGCCAAGTGCACAATGAAGTGCCGGTGGCGGCTGGCTGCCTTAAGTCGATCCATTTGAACGATTACCGATCCGAATGGCGCGGGTCGATACAAAGGCCGTTACCGCATGACGCAGCAGACCGCAAAGCTGCTCCAGGGACTCCATGAGTGTCATTTTCATGCAGCACACAATTGCCGAATGATTGGTCGTCCTGCACGACTGAGACCTTGGTGGCGAACTTGAGGCGCCGGCAATGGGCGCATACCCATACGTGAGGTTATCGCGCCCATGACACAAATTCTGAATACCGAAGACCTGCGCAGGCTTGCGCGGCGGCGAGTTCCGCGCGCAATCTTTGACTATGCGGATGGCGGCGCCTACGAGGAACGGACGTTGAATCGCAACGTGGCCGATCTCGACGCGATTCAATTCCGTCAACGGGTGATGGTGGACGTATCGAACGTCACCACAGCAACGACACTCCTAGGCGCCCCCGCGACGATGCCGCTGGCCATCGCACCCACGGGCCTCGCCGGCCTCTTTTGCGCCGATGGCGAGATTCTGGGGGCAAGAGCAGCTGCCGCCTTCGGCGTTCCATTCTGTCTCAGCACGATGTCTATCTGCTCGCTAGAAGATGTACGCAAGGCGACCCGCCAGCCATTCTGGTTCCAGCAGTACTTGATGCGGGATCGGGGCTTCAACCAGGAGTTGATAGATCGGGCCCGAGCGGCCGAATGTTCAGCGCTGGTGCTAACCCTCGACCTTCAGGTGCAGGGCGAGCGAAGGCGTGATGCCAGGAATGGCCTGACGGTACCACCGCGTCTCAACCTACAGAACGCGCTGAACATCGCGTCGAAGCCTGCCTGGGCGCTCTCGGTGCTCCTCGGCAAGCGGCATAGCTTCGGCAATCTGCAAGGCCGAATTGGCAGCAAGAGCGGAATCCGCACACTGGCGGAGTGGATCGCGACCCAGTTCGATCCGTCGGCCACGTGGCGCGACGTTGACTGGGTGCGCAGTCGATGGCCCGGAAAGCTGGTGCTGAAAGGCGTTCTTGATGCGGACGACGCGCGCCTGGCGCTGGCCAGCGGCGCGGATGCAATCGTAGTCTCAAATCATGGCGGCCGACAACTCGACGGCGCGCCCTCCACCATCTCCGTACTCCCGGAAATCGTCGGCGCCATAGAGGGACGCTGCGAAGTGTTGCTCGATGGTGGCATACGCTCGGGGCAAGACGTGCTCAAGGCCCTAGCCCTTGGTGCGCGCGGCTGCTTGATCGGCAAGACATTTCTGTACGCACTTGCCGCCATGGGGGAACAGGGTGTTACGCGAGTGCTGGGAATCATTCGCGATGAGCTGCGAGTATCGCTGGCGCTGACCGGATGTGCGGACGCCACGAAAGTTGACTCTCGGGTCCTTCGCGAATAGAACAAAGATCTGGCGTATGGATTGCGAAGGCAGGACTGCCGGGCCCGTTGAGATCGTGTCGCGGTAGTGCCCGGCGTCGACACCAATGACGAAATGGATAAATGATTTGCGATGCCGGTCGGCGTCAAAGTAAGCGTCTGGCCAAGGCACATGGATTTGCTTGGAGTTGGTAGTCCACTCTCGCGTGCGGCGATTTGCCGGTGTGGTGGAGAGTGGGGATGGATGCACAACAAGCAGCAACGCCGATGACGACGGCGCGCAAGACACGGCGCAAGGTGCGCAAGTTC
>JAWXBP010000147.1 GCA_034440135.1 Planctomycetia bacterium | reverse complement strand
TCGCGCGCGGCCAGGTCATCGCGCTGCTCGGGCCGAGCGGCGCGGGGAAATCCACACTGTTGACGGCGATGGGGCTTATCAATCCACCCACGTCCGGCCGCATCCTCATTGGCGGCGTGCCGGTGCTGGATGGCCCGCTGCCGTTGGTCAGTCTGCGCGCCTTCCGGCGGCATCACCTGGGCTTCGTCTTCCAGAAGGCGAATCTCATCCCGTTCTTGAACGCCCTTCAGAACGTTCAGGTCGCACTTGAAATCAATGACGTGCCGCCCCGACAGGCGCGGCGTCGCGCGCTGGAATTGCTCGACTACCTCGGCGTGGCCGATCGCGCGGTCAATCTGCCCGACGCCCTCTCCGGCGGCCAGCAACAGCGCGTGGCCGTGGCTCGTGCTCTGGCGAATCAACCGGACCTCCTGCTCGCCGACGAACCGACCGCCGCGCTCGACAGCCATCGTGGCCGGCAGGTGATGGAATTATTCCGCAAGGTTGCCCATGAGCGCGGCACGGGTGTGATCGTCGTCACCCACGATCAGCGTTCGCTCGATGTGTTCGACTGGACCTACGAAATGGAAGACGGCGTGATCCATGCCGGAGCCAAATCCCACACCTCAACGCGATCATGAGCGACACCATCGCAGGCCTGCGCCGCAAGATCAGTAGTGCGGGCGATCTCCAATCCGTCGTCCGATCGATGAAAGCTTTGGCCGCATCAAGCATTGGCCAATACGACAAATCAGTGCAAGCGCTCGGCGACTACTATCGCACGGTGGAGTTGGGATTGAGCGCCTGTTTTCTCGCAACCCAATCAACGGTGTTACCGGTGGAGCGAAATCGAAAAGCCGACGAGGGCGAGATCGGTGCCGTCGTCTTCGGCTCTGACCAGGGTTTGGTAGGCCAGTTCAATGACATCATCACCGACTACGCAATCAAGACGTTGACCGCCATGTCCGGAAAGACCACAGTCTGGGCCGTGGGTGAGCGCGTCCAGGCGAGACTCGCTGACGCCGGCTTGAATCCGATCGGCCTCTTTGCCGTTCCGAATTCCGTCCAAGGTATCACCCCGCTTGTCGGGCAGATTCAGATCGAAAGCGAAGCGCATCGGGCCGAGGGCGAATGCTCGCAACTCTATGTTTTCCACAATCGCCCGAAATCCGGTGCGCTCTATGAACCCGTCAGCCAACGGCTCTTGCCACTCGACGAAAAATGGCAGCGCGATCTGGCAAACATTCCCTGGCCGACAATGACGTTGCCCGATGTCATGTGCGGCGGCACCGCGACCTTGGGCGCGCTCATCCGCGAATACCTTTTCATTTCCCTCTTCCGCGCCTGCGCCGAGTCACTCGCCAGCGAAAATACCAGCCGCCTAGCCGCAATGCAGCGCGCCGACAAGAACATCGACGAATTGCTGGAGACGCTGAACGGCACCTATCACCGCCTGCGGCAGGACTCCATCGACGAAGAGCTGTTCGATGTCGTAACCGGCTTTGAAGCTCTTTCACCTCAGTCCCGGCACGAAAATCGAGCAAAGGGTGTTTCGTCTCGATCCGCTAAACATCGCGCAGGAAATGAATACCGTTGAACCTTTCCGCCAACTCGATGAGTGACTTCCAAATGCATCGCCTCGGCGTGCATTGTTCTGCCGCCCAGCCACATCCGCATCCGCATCCGCAAATATCATCGGATTCACCGCGAACGACACGAGCAGAATCAACAGGAAGGAAAGCAGGCTGGGTGAAAGCAGCGCGAAGGATCCGAGCAACACGAACAACGCGGCACCAAACCACAAATATGAATACAACGAACGCGGCTGCAGTCCGGGAGGAGGGTTCGTTGTGACATGGAGGTCATCCGTGGCGCTCACTGGATTTGCGCTCGGATGCCGCGTTAGCATCTGGGAGCGCCCCGGCCCGGAGGAGTGGGTGGTTGGTCTTCGTGGGAGTTCGGATATTTCCACGTTTGACGGCAGAGGGATGGGTGAGTTGGATCTGCTTTTCGCCGGTGCGTAGATTTAAGCCAGCACGGTCAGAGCGACCGTCACCACCAGGGTAATCAAGATCGTGAGCGGCATCTGGATATGCCGCGGCCGCTTCGTTCTTCCACGAGCCATAGGTTTGTGCATCAGACCTCAGCCCGGGCGGCGCAGGCTGGGTTCGCGATCCCAGATGCGTCCCTTCTTCGCGGCGGCGATGAATGTTGCAACGGCCTTGTCATTCGCGAGTGGGACAATGCCTGCGTCTGGTTTCACTCCCGCGCGGTCGAGCAACGGCTGGGCCTTGGCGGTGTGACCGATCACCTTCAGATGCGCAAAGGCGTCGCCCGCCCAGGCGACAGCGGCGACCTGAGTCGCGAGATCTTTGGCCCCGGCTTCAGAGGCGAGGATGACGGCGGCGTCGAAGAACACCGACGGTGCGGCGGAAAGCGGGAAGTCCGCTTCGACCAGGGTGCCATTGCTGTCGGTCGCTCCGCCCACTTTCGGGGCAACGACAGCGAGCGCAGCTTTCTCGGCCTTGGCGCTACGGCGGAGCGCGGCGAGGAGCGAGGCATCAAAGCCGTCGGTGATGAGCACGCCGATCTTGCGCCCGGCCAGGGTCGTGGGCGCCTTGCCGATGAGGCTCAACGCCGGCGAAGACGCCAGGTCACGCGGCGCGACGGCGGGTGTGATGGCGTCGGCTTTCCCCGGCATCCCGAGTGCATCGGCGACCTGATCGTGCAACGAAGGGTCGATGTTCGCGAGGTGCCCGAGCATCCGCAGGCGGATCATTTTGGTTTCGACCTTCGCCAGTTCAAAGGCGAACGCGCTGACGATGTGGGTCTGCTCCGGCTTGGTCATCGAGCGGAAGAACATCCGCGCCTGGGAATAATGATCGGCAAAGGTCTCGGAGCGTTTGCGCTGCTTGGTGGCGTCGAGCACCTCGGGATGGCTGGCGAATCCGCGCGTTGGATTCTCTCGCGGCGCGCCGCCGTCGAAACTGTTCGGCTCGTAGTTCACACGGCCCTTGGGCACTTCCATCTGGCGGAGACCGTCGCGCTGGAAGT
>JAWXBP010000146.1 GCA_034440135.1 Planctomycetia bacterium | reverse complement strand
GGCGCTATGCGCCCCGAGGCCCGTTTTCATTAGCGCCGGAGCCACCCAAGGAGACGGCTGGGTGGACGAGAAGGGCATGTTTCTGGCGGGCGCCGGGGCCGGGCCTGTCTACAAGTTGCTGGGCAAGACTCCCTCGAACGCCGTTTCGGGCCAACTTCCGGATTGCCGACTAAACGGACAGAATCTCCACGCCGGGCTCGCCGCTTTTTCGCATGGAAGGGGATGTCGATTCGAAGAGTTGCGAATTGCGGCCTAACATTCGAGCTGAGCCGCACGCGAAGGTAAGCGCTGCTCGCCGTAGCGCGTCGGCTCGAGAGAGAGGTTAGACATCAGTGGATGCCGCGGCGCGTTCCGATTGTTGAATTTCCGGCTTCGGCAGCGCCATACGCAGGCTTTCCCGATATTGCTCAGCTGCTGCTTCATGAGTAACTTCTGCCGCGGCGTCATAGTTCGCCCGAATTATGGATTCAATGTCGGCAATATCGGCGCGGAAAAACTCCTTCCGCCCATTGACTTTGTTCAAACGACCGGCGGCAAAACGCAAGTGCAGCTTGGCTTCCAGTGAGGGAGCATTGTCTGAAAAGACCATCGCATGAACATCGAACCAGAAAGGAACCGACGCGTCGCCAAGCTCATCGATGCGTTCCATCGGATCGAGACGGCGAGTCATGCCGATCTTGTAGACGCCCTCACCAAAAGCGCCCACGTTAGAGATTACGTAAACGTAGCCGGCCTTGGCATTCTGCTCGCGATAGTCAATTACCTTCTCTTCGTTATCCAGACTTGCCGTGCTCGCTGCAACCTTGGCAATATTAATCGAAAGCAGTGCGCGCTCCTCCTCGGTCGCCGCTTTCTCCAGCCGCGCATTCAGGTCTCTTAAGGCTGCCGTAAAATGCTTGCGCTCTTTGGCGATTTTCTCCCGCGCGGCACGTATCTCCTGCTCAAGCTTCTGTTGCTCTCGCAACTCTTCGCGTACACTCTTGGCGTGTTCCTTCTCCTCCTGCTTTTTTACTTGAAACTCGTGCGCGAGGTGAAGTTCGTCGAGCTTAAGGTCTAAATAGCGCTCCGACAACTGCACTGTCATGACCCGACCTAGACGATTACATGCGTCGAAGGACTGGCGGATGCGCTTCTCGCCTAATTCGATATTGTCGAACTTTACATTATCGACGCAGTAGTCGCACTCGTTGTTGAACGAGCGAATGACCAATTTCAGCATGTCATTGACTAACTTGCGTCCTTCCGCCTTGCTTCCGTTGACCTGCCAATCCATGTTTCCGGTGGCGGCTTCTCCGCTCTTTATCATTGCCTTCTGGCGATCACGCACTCCATCGAGCCGAGTCTTGTATTCGTGACTCGCGTTGAGTTTGAATTTCGGTACATACAGTGCAAAACTCTCAAGAAGCAGGGCTTCTTCAAAAACCAAAATCTGCCCCTTTAGCTCGGAACTCTGTTGCGTCATAGCTGCTAAGTCTTGCTCTGCACGCTGGATCGTCGCGCGGACCGCCTCAAGCTTGGCGTGCTCCCGCTCGATCAACTTCTGAACTTCAAGCGCCTCCATGGCGTCATACTTCTTTACAAGGGCTTGCATTTCAGCGTAACGCCCTTGCAGTTCCGCTACCTGCTTCTCCGAATCCTGCAGTTGCCGCCGGTACTTCGGGCCGTTCAGATAGTCACTAAGCGCCACCACCTTCCTCCTCGTTGTTGCTTGGATAGTTCCAGCACGCGCGTATCGCAGTCATGGTCGGATGGTAGGCAATCGGCTCGATTCTGATGTCTAAATTCTTGTTTAGGCTGACCTGGATAATACTTACCCTGGTCGGCCTAAGACGGGGATGCCGGCGGCCCGGCGCGGCAACCAAGTTGTTTCTAAACGATTCTACCATATCCCGAAACTTGTCCTCCTGTTTTTTTCAACCGTGGTCCGGCTGCACTAAGCTTCCGCAACGCGGTTATAGATCCTCGGCGTCGGCTGGCCAGGGAACAGAACAACCCCAGTCGTGAGCGCCACGCTGGCCATGGAGTTGCTCATGACATTCCCCGTTTCACTCAAGAACGATGAACCCAGTGGTGTATCACACGCAAGAAGCCCGCCGCACAATGTAAACCGGTGCATGTGCACTCGCGAATTGAGCCCTCGTGATGGTCGCGAACGGGAAGAGTGCAAGGCGTGGCCCGAGGCAGTTTCCTAATCCCTGTTGCCAGTCCTACACGGTCGGGTGCATGGCGACGACCTCATCTGGTCGGCCGCGTTGAGAATTACGGACGGATCACGCGCCATTCGGAAGTTGGAGCCGGAAGTCCCCTTTTGGGAAGTTGCCTCAGTCGGACGTAAAGTCGCCAAACCGGAGAAGTGCTGCTCCCCGAAACAAGGACAGGTAGCACGACGGCTTACCTTAACGCCTATCGGTGCGAGTGGCCCCGCCCCCGCCGGGCTGTCGCCTGTCGCCCTGCGGGCGATGCCAATCGAAAACGGCAAGGAGTTCACCGTCCAGCGAATTCCAGCGGTCGAAGTGGCGCCAATGCCGCAAGTCGCCGTCCCGGCTCCACCGTGTGAGCACGCGGCGCGTTAACGCAGATCCCCCGGCAGCCACTTCCCGCCGCCGGATTCCACCGGTTCAGCCAGCCGCGCGAACACCTCTTCCAACGTGCGCGCCTCGCGCAGCAGCGCCCGGTGTTGCGGCCGCAACAATCCAGCGGTCACGATGCCGTCCAGGAACGTGAATAGCGGGTCATAGAATCCGCTCACATTCCACAACACCACCGGCTTCGCATGAAGACCGAGTTGCGCCCACGTGGCGATTTCAAACGTCTCGTCCAACGTCCCGTAGCCGCCCGGCAGCGAGACGAATCCGCCGGCCAGGTCCGCCATTTGCATCTTGCGTTCATGCATGGCATCCACGGTGCGCAGTTCGCTCAGCCCCCGGTGTGCCGCCTCCTTCTCCACCAACAACGCCGGCATAACGCCCGTCACTTGTCCGCCCGAAGCCAGCACCGCGTCGGCCAGGACGCCCATCATCCCCAGGTGGCTCCCGCCATAAACCAGACGCAGCCCGCGGCGGCCGATCTCCGTCCCCAACGAAACCGCCGCCGCGCGGAACGCCGGATCGAAACCGGGATTGGAACCGCAATAAACACAGATACTCTCAACCATGATTCGCAGTGTATCCTGGACACCATGATGCTCCGCCGCTCATTCCTCGCCGCCGCCTTGCAGACCGGCCCCCGCAAAACTGAATTGGCCATCGACGGCGAGCGATTCCTGATCGGCAACAAGCTCACCTATCCTGGCCGCCAATGGCGCGGCCACAAGATTGAGGGCCTGTTGATGAACACGCGAATGGTGCTGGGATTTTTTGACGACCAGAATTCCGGGACGAGGTCGAACTGGAATTACGCGGATACGAAACAGTGGGACCCGGCTCGCAACACGCGCGAATTCCTAGCCGCCATGCCCGCATGGCGCAAGCACGGCGTGCTGAGTTTCACCCTCAACATGCAGGGCGGAAATCCGCGCGGCTACGCGGGGCAACAGCCCTGGGTGACCGGCGCGTTTACGCCCCGCGGCGAGATCATCCCCGCATTTCTCAACCGCTTGCGCCTGATCCTGGATCGTGCCGACGACCTCGGCATGTCGCCGATGCTGGGCGTTTTCTACTTCGGCCAGGATCAGGTCCTCGAAGACGATAAAGCCATTCGCCGCGCGCTCAAAAACACCGTGGAATTCGTTCTCTCGCGTGAGTATCGCAACGTGACAATCGAAGTGGCGAACGAGAGCAATAATCGCAAGTACGATCACGACGTGCTACGTCCGGACCTGATTCCGCTGCTCATCCGCGATGCGCAGGCGATAACATTTCGACAGCGCCGTCTGCTGGTCGGCACCAGTTTCAACGGCAACACGCTACCGCCGCCGGAGGTCACCCAGATCTCCGATTTCGTCCTGCTCCACGGGAATGGCGTGAAGGATCCGGCGCGCATCGGCGAAATGGTGCGCGCCGTTCGCAAGCAACCCGGCTACAAGCCTAAGCCGATTCTTTTCAACGAAGACGACCATTTCGACTTCGATAAGCCCGTCAACAATTGCACCGCCGCCGTGGCCGAATACGCCTCCTGGGGCATGCTCGATATCGAGGGGTACCAGACGCCGCCGGTGAACTGGGG
>JAWXBP010000145.1 GCA_034440135.1 Planctomycetia bacterium | reverse complement strand
TCGTTGCATCGAGACTGTGGAATACGAGTAACCCCGTCGCGGTAAGCGCTGCGACCGCCAGACTTCCCATCATGATCACGGTCGTGGGACGGAGGGCAGCGGCGTGACGCAGCATCAGAAGCATGGCGGCCGAGATCGGCACGCTCGTCAGAACCAGCGTCGCAAAGCACTCCGCCACGTCACGGAGGCGAATGCCATCCGGTCCAAGGCCCACCCAAGCGATCACGCAGCCATAGCCGATCGTCGAAATCCAAAGGACGAGCGTCGGTGCCGGGAGCAGGAGCCAAAGGCGCGATCGGTCGGGAAGACTGACGACGAAGGCTGCGATTGCCGCCAGAATGCCCGTGAGGAGCGATGCGACAATGCCGACCACGAAGGTCGACTCTTGCGCTTTTCTCGCAATATCGGGCCGCACGCCGTGGCTCACGCCGATGAGAACCAAAACGAGCCCGGCAAGAAAAAGCCAGAAGATCGCGCGCCGGATTGGCGGGCGCAGGCGCCGAACGGGCGGCACATTTGCTGAAAGCGAATCGATGAGGTCGGGCGTTGTGATCACGTTTTTTCGCTCTTGCTACCGAGAATCTTACGCAAGCTCTTCAGCGCGCGGTGCATGGCGACCTTCAGGGCCGCAACCGACATACCGCTGACTTTCGATGCTTCCCTTAGGGACATTTCCTGCAGCTTTAGAAGTTTGACGGCTTCGCGTTGACCCGGGGGTAAACGCTCGACTGCCTTGTGGAGTGAGTGCTCTTCCGACCTTGTCTCCTCTATGTTCGTTAGAGGCTCCCCAAAAGTTTCATACTCGGCCTTAAGGGCGTCATCCCTCAATCTCGAGCGACCCTGCTGTCGAAGCCTGTCGATCGCCCGCCGATGGGCAATCGCAACGAGCCAGGGGGTGAACGGCCGGGTCGGATCATAGGTATGTCGGATGGAATGGATGGTGAGAAGCACATCCTGCGTCGTGTCCTCGACGTCGCGCGGGTCCCGATGGCGTGGCGCCACGAGCGAACGTACATACGGCACGATTTCCCCGAGAAGGCGCCGATAGGCCTCTCCGTCGCCCCCCTGCGCGCGCGCCATGAGGATCGACCAATCGACATCCCGTGCCAGCGAACGCGCGCGTGCTTCGTCGGATCGCCCGCGGCTAATCGAATCGGACATGGACGCGTCGTTTGAGACGACGGCAAGCGGTGGTTGCCGGTTGCGCGACCTGGGCGACATGGCACCGGCTTGTAAACGAATACGTCCCACTATCGGATCGTTCTCTGCCATCCGCGCCATCAACAGAATGTGAGCAATTCCGCCCAGGGCATTCGAGGGCAGAAATGACGGCCCGGCTGTAACCATTGGCGCAATCGAAACGAACATTATGCACCGGGTCTCGATTTGAGCCGGCATCAGAAAAGGAGCCCCCCACTATGACAAAGATATCCGCCATCGCCGTCGCGTCGGTCGTCGCCGGCGCGCTCGCGCTCGCAGGTACTGCCGTCGCCCAGACGCAGGGAGCGTCAGGCTTCAAGTGCTACGGCATCTCCAAGGCCGGCCAGAACGACTGCGCCAACGCCGCCAAGACCCACGATTGTGCTGGTCAGTCGAAGACCGACTACCACCTCGGCGAATGGAAGGCGGTGAAAGACGCGGCCGAATGCGCCAAGTTGAGCGGCGTCGATAAGCCCGGCAAGGGCGTGAACCCGAAGGCGCCGAAGGCGTAACGATCGGCGGGGCCCCGGGATCGGCGAAAGTGGTAGCCTTTGCCGATCCGGGGGTCACCAACCGATTGCGATCTTAGCGGAATGCCGGAATCGCTAAGCTCACCTAAAATCCAATTTGTCCGGTCCATCTGCAGGGCAGCTAGCTGACTTCGTCGCCCGCACGTTCAAATGCTTCGCGGCGGCACGCCGACCGTCGGCCGGCTGAAGTGCTTGACGAGATCTCGTTCAGTTGTGCCGGCTGTCGACGCTCGAGGAGCTGCGCGGACTACAGGACTCATGCATTCGCAGATGCGCACGGCTGAGCCACCGACAGCCGATTCGCCGTACAGCAACGACAGGCGCCACACGAATCTTTCGCCGCATGGTCCTAATGCCGCGATCCTCCAATCAGGCACACCTGGAGAGGTAACGTGACGACAATGACGAAGGCTCATAGTAAGTCCGCGACTTCGAGCACCGCTCCGCGCTCGCGAGGAGTCATCTCATCGCTCGGCCGCTTATTCGAAACCCACGAAGCATTCGGTCGCAGCCTCACGACCTATGTCGAGCCCGTTTTCAATGTCGCCGCTCGCATTTGGATGGGAAAAATATTCCTCGATTCGGGCATGGCGCGCGTGACCAACTGGAAAAGTCAGGATTTCCTGTTCGCCCAGGAATACAAGCTGGGCCTATTGTCGCCGAAAGTCTGGGCAATCGTCACGACGGGTGCCGAGCTCGTACTGCCCGTATTGCTGTTCGTCGGCCTCTTCACTCGCGTGCCGGCACTCGGCCTCCTGATCATGACAGCCTTCATTCACTTTGTCGTCGGTTACGCGAACGATGATTATCTCGCACCCTATCACTATGTGTGGATGCTGGCATTCGGCTATCTTTTCATCCGAGGCGGAGGTCCGCTTTCAATCGACGGACTCATCAGGCGTGGGCGAAATTAGTCGAAACCAAGGAGCATTCATGAACGACACGAAGCTCGAAGGCATCAGCGCCTGCGTATTCGATGCGTATGGGACCCTGTTCGACTACGCCTCCGCGGCCGCTCGGTGTCGCGACCTGCTCGGCGACAAGCTGGGGTGTGGCTACCGTTTATTCCATCCGGGCAATTGGACAAAACGTCGTGAACCAAGGTTAGGATAAACTGGCTGTACGCGTACAGGCGACTGAGCTGGTCGCAAGGCGAGCCCAGTCTCTGCCTCGGCAGATTGCATTTGCGAAAGGGACAAGCCGCATTCGTGGATCAATTGCGCCAGCACTACGATCCGCGCGAGTTGGAGGATCGATTGAGAAAACTTCCCGATCGCGCGCGAGCAGCTCGTCAGCGGCAAATCCTAGATCAGGGATTCGAAGCACCGTTCGTAAATGATGCGGTATTGCTGCATGAAAAGGTCCTGAAGGAGATGGAAACGGTCCTATCTGGACAAACCTGGCTGGGTGGACAGGACTTTTCACTGGCCGACATTGCCATCGTCCCTTATGTGAATAGATTGTACCGCCTCGGTCTTGGCGGCATGTGGTCTACCCGGTTTAACGTGACGCGATGGTGGGATGCGACGCAGGCACGCCCAAGTTTCGAAACGGCGATTACGGCGTTCGGCTCGACCGCCTACGACGATGACTTGCGGAAGCGGGGGATCGACGTCTGGCCTCAAGTCAAGGCATTGTTAGCCGCCTGAAGGTGAGTAGCCTCGGTGATGGTTGAGTTGGACCATTTCCGCTGACTGTCGAGCGTGGAGATGAGGTGGACGCAGCCGGCTGTCGTCACAAGCGCGTCTGATCGGAACTTCGGAGGAAACGGGCCGATGATTGGAACAAGCTGGATTCGCGAGCAGGGACTGCAAGACGCCCTGTTAGTCGAGTCACTTCGGCAGCTTGGTATGCAGGAAGTGCCTCTGTGGCGGCGCAAATTTCCAGAGCGCGACGCCGCCATGAAACACTGGACAGAGCTCGCGCCGCTGCGCGACGGGCCGGTCAATCCGGTGCGCGTCGAGGTGCCCGACCTTGCCGCGATGGCGGACAACATCAAGCGCCGCGGGCGGGCGGCGGGCGCCGACGATGTTGGGATGACGGCGCTACGCCCCGAATTTATCGAGCTCGGCGTTGACCTTCCGCACAAAAACGTCATCGCCGTCATCTGCTACGAAGACTACGGCAAGACCCTCGAAGGGCCGGACGCGGTCGATCTTGAGGCGATGACCGCCTACGCCCGCTGCGCCGATGTCGCTACCGAACTGGCGCGGCAAATCCGCGACGAGTTCGGCTACTCCGCTTTAGCGCATCACAACGGTTCGTTCCAAATACAGGCAATTCCAGTTTTCAATGCGGTTGGCTTCGGCGAGCTGGGGCGCCACGGCAGCCTGATTCATCCCGTGTTCGGATCTAATTTCAGGCCGGGCTTCGTCACCACCGACCTTCCCGTGGCCTACGACCTGCCACGAAACTTCGGCGTGCAGGACTACTGCATGACCTGCAACCTCTGCCGCAATAATTGCCCGGGAGACGCCATCCCCGACGATTACATCGTCACCGACGGCATCAAGCGCTGGCTCACCGATATCGAGAAATGCTACCCAATCTCGCGCTTCCGCGAGACCTACTGCCACATCTGCGTCGATGTTTGCCCTTACATCTACAAGGAGAACGGCGATGCGAAGAAGCGCGACACGTTTCGTGAATACATGAAGGTGCGGAAGAATGAGGGATACAAAACCCCAAAGGGTGACCGCTAGCGAAACGGCCTATCGCGACGCTACCGGCACACCGACACGGACGGCACCGGTGCTGGCAGAGCTGGCTGAGGCCGCGCTTTCCCTGCTTGCGGCGCGCGGGCAACGCGAGACTGGCGGCGGCACATCGATCCATGTGAAAACGACACTGGGTGTACCGCACCTCGACATTCGTTGCACAGGCCCCGATCTACCCAAAGCGGTTTCAGCGCAGACCGCGCACCCCTCGTCGATACCGAAGCAGCGGCCCTGGGTCGGAACCTACCGCCTCGCCGTCAAGGCGCCGCTGCTGGTGTTCGACATCTACTGGAATCCAGGCGAACCGCTCAGAATCATGCAGTTCAGCCGGGGCGATTGGGAGCGCGAATTGCTGGCGGAACGCGACCGAGTCCGAGTCGCATAGTTGCCTGCCCGAGCGGATAGCGAGGTATGTAACGTTCATTTGACTGCCGCACGCGCGGCGATGCTCTATGGCTGTGGTGTTTCGTTCGAACGACTGCGTGGGACCCGAACCGTACCGGGGAGGCGAAATTGAGCGAGAAGCTACAAGCGGGCGGCAAAGTGCCGGAGATCTCGCTGAAAACCGTCGATGGCGGCTCCGCCAAGATCGGTGGCGCGCGCGAAGGATGGCAGTTGGTCGTGGTCTATCGCGGCAAGCACTGCCCGATCTGCAAGCGCTACCTGACCGGCCTGAACGAACTGATTCCGGGATACACCGAGGCGAAGATAGAAGTGATCGCCGTTTCGGCCGATTCGGAGGAGAAGTCGAAAGCGTTCGCCGATGAGGTAAAGCCGAGCTTTCCGATCGCCTACGGCCTCTCGATCGACGACGCCCGCCGACTCGGCCTTTACATCTCGAACCCGCGCTCACCGCAAGAGACCGACAAGCCTTTCGCGGAACCGGGCCTGTTCGTCGTCAATCCAAAAGGCGAGGCGCAAATCGTCGACATTTCGAATGCCCCTTTTTCTCGACCCGATCTTGGCGCGATTCTGAACGGGCTCAAATTCGTTCAGGCGAACAACTATCCGATACGCGGCACTGCCTGACGACTGGCGTAGTGCGACTGAACTACCTCTGGTAGGGACCACGGGTCGGAGGCGATTCCTGTGCCGCACCGGCATCCACCGGATTGCCATTAGGCGGGGTTGGCAAGTAGTGCGGTGGAACAGGTCCGCCCCGTTCTTTGCGTGTTTTGGCTTGTTGAGGCGACTCGACGACCGCCGCGGCCGCGAGCGCGGACTTTCGATCAAGCGGGACCGGAGCCTGCCGGTCTGGCGGCGGCATCATGTTCGCGTGGTAGTAGGCGACTTTGTGTTTTGCCGGGTCGAGCTTGCGGCTCGGATCGATATCGCGCTGATTGGTGCTTTTTGCAGCAACCGTCGTCCCATCGACGATCTCGTGGTCGAACCACCATTTCTTCGCGGGATTGCGGCGGCCATTGCCGATCCGGTCATCGAGCCAGGTCGCGATCGGCACCAGGATGGGCTTCAGCCACATCGCATTGATGCCGAGCCAACTGGCGATCCTGGTGAGGACAGGCCCGTCAGCATCGACGACCTTGTTGAGCGGGCAGGTTTTCATGCAGCGCCCGCAGGCCGCACCTTTTGAATTGGTGAGCCGATAGCGCGTGCAGCGTTCGACATCGGGTTTCCAGATTTCGTAGCCGTTGAACATCACCTTGTCGCCCCACGGGATCGCGTCGCAGGGACATTCGCGCGCGCACTTAAGGCAATTATTGCAGAACGTCTGCAGCCCAAAATCGACCGGCTTGTCCACTGTGAGTGGCATGTCGGTGGTCAACACGACTGTCTTAAAGCGTGGCCCGACAAACGGATTGAGCACAAGCTCTCCGATCCGGCTGAGTTCGCCGAGCCCAGCCCATAGGACGAGGGGAATGTGGAGCACGTCGCTATCGGCGTTGGTCTGCGAACGCGCCGAAAAGCCGGAGCCCCGCAGTACCTCGGCCATCACACCAGCGATCTCGGCGCCGCGGAGATAGGCGCGCATCGATTGCGCGCCCGAGATCCAGTCGTCCCCACTCGCACCCTCCATCGTGTCAAATCCCTGGTCAATGAGCATGACGACGGCATAGCGCTGGTAAGGTGTGATTGGCTCGCCCTTTGCCCCATGCGAGAACCAAGCATAGCGCGGGATTTCACAGATGCCGGTGATGTCCGCGCCAAGATAGTACGACAGCGCCTTTATTGCGCGAGCATTGGCCGCAGGATCGGCAAAGCGGCGTGTATCCACTTCGGAGATGGGCCCGTTTTGAAACGGCACCATCGATCGAATCAAGGCAAGTTGGCTGAAAGAGAGCGGCGTCTTGAAGGAAAAGCGCGTCCGCTCTTTCTGCGACTTCTCGCCAAGATCGCCGTGAAGGGCCCTGTCGAAGAAAGCAGCGCGCTTGGGTACCCGTGGCACTTCGTCGTCGAGGATCAACGTGGTCGGGCGCTCCACGCGCTTGACGGTCTCCATCGGGTATCGGCCAAGATGGGACGGACGCCGCGCGCGGCG
>JAWXBP010000144.1 GCA_034440135.1 Planctomycetia bacterium | reverse complement strand
CCCAACTTCCCATCCGCGGCCGCGCCGACCAAATCGCCTGGAATCCCACCCTCGGCCTGACCCTAATGCGTGCCAAATGACTTTGCAGTTGTCCTGAGGAATCTCTCCGTGCGCTGGACCTGGACGCGGGTTCGTGGAATAATCAGGAGCGACTTCCTGCCCTCGCGGTCGTGGATTTCGGTCAATCGCGCCGCCCGAAATGTTCGTTCCTACTCGGTCGTCGATCTCTATTCCTCTCGCGACAAGCGAAACGTCATGAACTCGCCCCTGACTAGCGCAAATGCCGCGTCCGCTCCTCTCCGCGCCCGGCGCGGCTTCACACTGGTGGAGTTGCTGGTGGTCATCGCGATCATCGGGATCCTGATCGCCTTGTTGCTGCCGGCGCTGCAAGTGGCCCGCGAGGCGGCCCGTAAGGCGGAGTGCTTGAATCACTTGAAGCAGATGGGCCTCGGCGCTCATACGCATGAGAACTCGCACAAGCATTTCCCCACGGGCGGCTGGGGCTGGGACTGGATCGGCGACCCCGATCAAGGCTACGGCAAGGACCAACCCGGCGGCTGGGTCTACGCAATCCTGGCGTACATCGAACAGCCCGCGCTGCGCAAGCTTGGCAAAGGAGCGCCGGACGATACATCGCCGACCGGCAAGAAGGTGCTTCTGGGGCAGATGGCTGCCACCCCGATCCCCACGTTCAATTGCCCGACGCGCCGACCGGCGGCTGTCTATCAGAACCGCTTTGTGGGCGCTGGCTTTGCGATTAATGCGATCGGCCTCACGACCGTGGCGAGGACAGACTACGCTGCAAATTGTGGGGATCAGAACTTTACGCAAATGGACGGCGGGCCGCGAAGCTGGACAGATGGTCTCAACCCGCAATGGTGGGTAACAACCAGGGACGGAAATGGCAATTCAAGGCAAGCCGATCGGGCGACAGTCGCCGGCGGGCGCTCCGGCTCCTCACCGAACCCGGCTTTGCACTCCGGAATGTGTTATTTACGCAGCACAGTCAAGATCAACCAAGTGAAGGACGGCACCAGCAATACGTATCTGTTCGGCGAACGGTACGTAGTTGCGGATCAGTATGCTACCGGCCTGGACGGCGCCGACAATGAACACATGTATGTAGGCTACGACAACGATATTTATCGCTGCACGTACCCTGGACCCGATCCCAACGTCGACAATACGAGTGCGCGCATGCCGCGCCAGGACACTCCAGGCGTATCCAATGACTACGCGTTCGGCAGCGCTCACACCGGATCCTGGAACGTGGTCTTCGCGGATGGCTCCGCTCGTGGCATTTCGTATACGATCAACAACACAACGCATGGCCGCCTGGGAAATCGCGACGATGCGAAGCTGAAAATCGGCACACCCTATACGAAATTGATTGGCGAGTACTAGTTGCCTGAGCACGGTTTCTTTCGGAAAGCCCAGGGAAGGCCGTCCGAAGCGTCGCCGATCGCTCGATTTGTGACGGCCTTCCCTGGGTCTGAGCGCCGCTCGCGATTTGTAGTCGCGGCCAAATGACGCGCGATTCTGCTGGCGACCGCTGCGCCACGTTGCTTTGCGGCCGTTCGCGTCGCCTGATGTAGCCCAATCTCGCCGTAAAACCGGCGCAATCGCGCCATCACGTTTCCGGGCCGTTGTTTTCAAGGGAAGAATCCCGCTTGGTTTCGATCGGTTCCCCGCACCCCCAAGAAGTATGTGTGCTACATCCTAAAAGACGAGGATAGGCGACGTCGCCAGGCTGGCGGCGACCTCGTTGAGGCGACCAATGGAATCTCGTCAACCGTGCGGAGTTCACGACATCGTTAAACTAGAAAGCGAGCACACGCCGTGTCTCAAGCTGTTGCCACGCCCCCGGGGAGCAGCGACCAAGCGTCGCGCTCCGTGAGCGGCAGTCCCGAACGCATTTCCGCGCTTTCACGCGAGTTATCTCGCGGCATTCAACATGCCGTGGAGCAGATCGAATCCCTGAACGCGCAGACGCGCGTGCTGACGTTTAACGCGCAAATTGAAGCCGCGCGGGCCGGCGCCGCGGGGCAGGCGTTTCAAGTCGTCGTGCTGGCGATGCGCGAAATGGCGAACGAAACCGCCAAGGTCGCGGAGAGCGTCTCCACCGAAACCCGCGCGGCGAGCACAGAGTTGGAGGCGATCAGCACCACGCTGGCCACGCAGGTGCGCGGCACGCGGCTGTGTGATCTGGCGATGACGAACATCGATCTGATCGATCGCAATCTCTACGAACGCTCCTGCGATTGCCGCTGGTGGGCGACCGACATGAGCCTGGTCGACGCGCTGGCCAAACGCACGCCCGAGGCCTGCGAATACGCCTCGCAGCGGATGGGCGTGATCTTGAATTCCTACACGGTCTACTACGACCTGGTGTTGGCCGATGCTGAGGGGAACATCGTCGCCAACGGCCGACCGAACCAGTTTTCCTCGCAAGGCAGCAACCATGCCGGCGAGGAATGGTTCCGCTCGGCCATGGCGACCCGCAACGGCGAAACCTTCGGCTTCCAATCGGTTCACGCCTCGTCACTCGTGGGCGGCCGGCGCGTGCTGGTCTACTCGGCCGGTGTGCGATCCAACGGCGATGTCAACGGCGAGTTGCTCGGCGTGCTCGGCATCATCTTCAACTGGGACAGTTTGGCGCAAACGCTGATGGAGAATACGCCGCTGCTGCCGGAAGAAAAAGAACGCTCGCGAGTCTGCATCGTCGATGAACTTGGCAACGTCCTGGCGGACTCCGCGGGCCGGCAACTCAAGGAGCGCCTGGCGTTCCCGGAACTGGCGGAACTGTTGCGCACGGGCAAGGAATTCCGCGACGTTACCATCAACGGTCGGAAGCACTGCGTCGCCCACGCCCAATCGCAAGGCTTCGAAACCTACCGCACGGGCTGGCACTCGCTGATTTTGCAGGAATCGCGCGCGTAGTGCGCCCACGGAAGGAATCACACTGACCCGTTGCGCAAGTAAGGGAAAGAGGACGTAGATCCTTGGCACTCCATCGTGTCGAACACGGTTTCGCAGTTGATTGCTCGCCGCTTTTGGCGACTGCTTGATCACGTGCTCTTATGGTACGGTCGACTCGCTTGTTTGCGGCGTCGGGGACTCGCGATAAGTCACGTAGAACTGATTCTGAAACAACTCGTCAGGATCGTACCGTCGCTTGCGCGCGAAGAAATCATCCACCTGGGGATACGCTTGACGCAATTGCGCCGACGTGGCATGCAGTCGGTATGGCAAATAATATCGCCCGCCCGAGGCATTTGCCGCGTCGATCAGCTTTCGCGTCAGCGACTTCATGCTCGTTTCCGCCTTCGCATCACGGCGTTGCTGAAAGAGCATCACAAACGAGAACATCGGTTGTTCGGCATAGCGCAGAAAAGTGTCGCGATCCGGCTCCACTTCACGGATGGTGACGTTGAGCAGGTCCACCTCGGGCTGCGGCAAATGCTTTTTCAGCTCGGCGACGAATCGCGCCACGCCGTCGCGCGGGACAAAGTATTCGTGCAGGATGTCGGTCGAATCGGCGAAGCGGTTTTCGAACGTCGTCGTGCTTTCATTGAGCAACTGGTTGCGCGAGTAGAATTGCTCGCACAAATGCGGTTGCAATTTGGTCTCTGCTTCCCAACGCAGCGCTTTGCCATAGTCGCTTCCAGCGGAACCGCGAAATAGGCTGCGTCGAATGGCGACCATGCCGGGCGCATGCAACTCCGGCAAGGTCGCGTCGGGCCTCTGAGCAGGGTAGAACGCGTTCAAGATTACTTCGTCGAGAAATCGCTCAGGCGCCACGCTCATTCTGGCATACATCATCTCGACATCGGGATGCTCCGCCACAATTCTGTCGAACGTCGTCAAAGCTTGGGTCGTAGGCACGATCGCTTGCTCGAGTTGATAACACTGATTCGGAACAACTCGCAGTTCCGCCTCGAGGATAATTCCAAATAGCCCGTAGCCGCCCAGTGTAAGTGAAAACAATTCGGCATGCTCTTGACGGCTGCAGCGGAGGATCGAACCCTCGGCCGACATGAGCCGGAAACTCTCAACAGTTGACGCGATTGGCGCACTACCATACTGCCAGCCGTGACAATTCGCGCCGAGGCTGCCACCCACCGTGAATGAATTGTTGGACTGCATGACGGCGACTGATAAGCCTTGTGCGTCCAAGTAGGGAATAATCTCTTCCCAGGTGGCGCCCGCTTGCGCCGTCATTAGTCGCTTGTCCGCGTTCAGAGTCAGGGCGCGGAACGGCCGCATGTCGATCACTATTCCGCCAGGATAAATCGTGTGACCTCCCATGCTGTGCCGTGCGCCGGCGATGGAAATCCGCAATTGGTCGCGCTTCGCGCGGCGCAGCAGGTCAGCTAGTTGTCGCTCAGCGTCGTCACGATCGGCGGGGATCCTCCACACTTCGGCCACACGAGTGCGATTCAGTCGACTTGCGTCGTCGGCCTGGCCGGAAGAGAGAGGTTCTCGGGCGTCCACGTCCTGCCAGGCCGTGCGGACGAGATGAACCACCGACCGTGCCGAGAATGCGGCGACCAATATGATCGCCGCTGCACTACACCAAAGAAAAACACGGCGGCGCGAGCGCTTCGAACGGGAGTTCGTTTCTGTCGACTTTGACACGCACATGGAATGCCCTCCGCCAACGCCTGTCGCCACCGATGAGCCGACCCTCACTCGTAGAGTGTAGCGACCGTCGCGATGGAATGAGTCGGCGAGCTTCCGCAGCCAACAAAAACAGCCGAGCGCCCCACCAGAGTGATGCGCCCGGCTGATCTATACAATTGCTTGAGGCCGCTGCACTAAATGTCGTAGTACAGACAGAACTCGTACGGATGCGGGCGGAGCCGCATCGCGTCGACTTCTTTTTCCGTCTTGTACCAGATCCAGGTGTCGATCACGTCGGGCGTGAAGACGTCGCCGCGGAGCAGGAAGTCGTTGTCTGCGCGCAGCGACTTGAGTGCTTCTTCCAGCGAGCCTGGCGTCTTCGGCACCTTGGCCAGCTCTTCCGGTTCCAGGTCGTAGATGTCCTTGTCGAGCGGGTCGCCGGGGTGAATCTTGTTCTGGATGCCATCGATGACGGCCATCAAGATCGCCGAGAATGACAAGTACGGATTGCAGCTCGGGTCGGGGCAGCGGAACTCGACCCGCTTGGCCTTCGGGCTCGGGCTATACATCGGGATCCGGCAGGAGGCCGAACGATTCCGTTGTGAGTACGCCAGGTTCACCGGGGCTTCGTAGCCGGGCACCAAACGCTTGTAGCTGTTCGTGGTCGGGTTGCTGAAGGCCAGAATCGCCGGGGCGTGCTTGAGTAAGCCGCCGATGGCATGCAATGCCATTTCGCTCAGCCCTGCGTAACCGGAACCTGCGAACAACGGTTCGCTTCCCTTCCACAGCGAAATGTGCGTGTGCATGCCTGAGCCATTGTCGCCGAAAAGCGGCTTGGGCATGAACGTCACAGTCTTGTTGTGCCGCTTCGCGACATTCTTGATGATGTACTTGTAGATCATCATCATGTCGCCCATCTTGACCAGCTCATTGAAGCGCAGGTCGATTTCGCACTGGCCGCCAGTGGCGACTTCGTGATGTTGCGCCTCGACGTCCAAGCCGGCGTCGATCAGCGTTTGCATCATCTCGTTGCGGATGTCCATCAGGCTGTCGGCGGGCGGCACCGGGAAGTAGCCTTCCTTGTAACGCAGCTTGTAGCCGAGGTTCGGGTTCTCGACGCGGCCGCGGTTCCACTCGGCCTCGTTGCTGTCGAGATGGTAGTAGCCTTCGTGCGCGTTCTGATCGAAACGCACGTCGTCGAAGATGAAGAACTCGGCCTCGGGGCCGATGTAGCAGGTGTCGGCAATGCCGGTGCTCTTCAGGTAGTTGACCGCCTTCCGGGCGATGTTGCGCGGGTCCCGGCTGTAATCCTCGCGCGTGATCGGGTCCTGGATGTTGCAGATCATCACCAGCGTGGGGATCGGCGTGAACGGATCGATGAACGCCGTCTCGGGCTGCGGGAGCACGAGCATGTCGCTCTCGTTGATCGCCTGCCAGCCGCGGATGCTGGAACCGTCGAAGCCCAGGCCGTCCTCGAAAACCCCCTCGTCAAGTTTGTTGACGGGGATCGTGAAGTGTTGCCAAAGGCCCGGAAAGTCCATGAACCGAAGATCGACCGCCTTGACGTCCTTTTCCCGGCACAATGCCAAGACTTCCTTTGGTTTCACGTGAGGAGTTCCTTTCAGAACAGAATCCAGAAGGGTTGAGAGCAAGTGCGACATCCGCTAGACGCCGGGAGCGTGGCTCCCCTGGCGTGCGGCGGGGCGGAGCCCTCTGCGCGAACCTTCCGGGGCGCCGCTGGCGGTTCGCACTCGACAAGCGGCCGCGCAAAGCAATCACGGTGCCGACATCTGCGTTAGACGGGCATCATAGCGCATAATGCCGGGAAATCAATCGGGTTAGGTCGATTTCGCCCAGCCACCGGGCGTGAATCGGTAGTGCGGAAGCGAGGCAAGTAGAGGTGCCGTTTGCCAGGCATGCATCCTCCCCAAGCCCAGGGAAGGTCGCAATGAACCGCTGCCGATGGGGCGGTTTAGGACGACCTTCCCTGGGCTTAGCGGCGTAACTCGTCGCCAGACGTTGAATCGACCCCCACTTGCCGATTATAGTTGTTTAGACAACAATCCGTGAAACAGCTAAGGCGTTCCCTCGTTCGTCCCCCAGGAGCGGCGGCCATGTTTTTGGACTCAACCGGCGGGCAAAGCAGCGTCAACACGAACCCGGACGTGGTGGTCATCGGCGGTGGTCCGGCCGGGGCGACGGTCTCCACGTTGATCGCCCAGCAGGGCCACAAGGTCGTGCTGTTCGAGCGGGATAAGTTCCCGCGATTCCACATCGGCGAATCGCTGATCCCGGAGACGTATTGGGTGCTCGAGCGGCTGAACATGCTGCCGAAGATGAAGGCGAGTTGCTTCGTCAAGAAGTTCAGCGTGCAGTTCGTCAACGCGGCCGGGAAGCAATCGGCGCCGTTTTACTTCCACGACAACAAGCCGCACGAGTGCTCGCAAACCTGGCAGGTGATTCGCAGCGAGTTCGACCAGATGATGCTGGAGAACGCGCGCGAGCATGGCGTCGAAGCGCATGAAGAAACTCGCGTCCTGGAAGTGCTGTTCGACGGCGACAGTGCGACCGGCGTGCGCATTCAAACCAAGGACGGGCAGCAACTCGACGTTCATGCCAAGGCGGTCGTCGACGCCAGCGGGCAATCGGCGATGTTGATGAATCGATTGAAGCTGCGAATTTGGGATCCGGAGTTGAACAAGGGCGCCATCTGGACCTATTGGAAAGGCGCCTACCGCGACACGGGCCGCGATGAGGGAGCCACGATCGTCATCCAGACGCCGGACAAGCAAGGTTGGTTCTGGTACATCCCGCAGCACGACGACACGATCAGCGTGGGCGTCGTCGGCCCGTTCGACTATTTGTTCAAAGGGCGCGGCTCGCACGAACAAGTTTACAACGAAGAGGTCGAAAAGTGTCCGGCCGTTCAAAAGCGCATCGAAGGCGCGGAGCGCGCTGCGGGCTATTTTGCTACCAAGGACTATTCCTACCGCGCCACGCAGGCCGCCGGCGACGGTTGGGTCATGATCGGCGACGCCTTCGGGTTCCTGGACCCGCTCTATTCGTCCGGCGTGCTCCTGGCGCTCAAATCCGGCGAACTGGCTGCCGATGCGATCTGCGACGGCATTGCCAAGAACGATCTATCCGCCGCGCAACTGGGCGCCTGGGCGCCGGCGTTCAACCGGGGCATCGACCGCATGCGCCGCCTGGTCTGCGAATACTACAACGGCTTCAGTTTCGGCCACTTCGTCAAGAATTTCCCCCATCTCCGGAACACGATCACCGATCTGCTGATCGGCGACCTGTTCGCGGACCGCGTCGATTGCGTCTGGGAACCGATGGAATCGCTCTATCCCAAAGGGCACCAGCACCCGACGCAATGGGATGCAGGCACGCCGGCGGAAATCGCCGAAAACAAGGAGAACGAACTGTACTTGCCAGAAGAATTGCGGGCGCAGTAGCGATCCGCCGGCAATTCTTTGCCTTCCATCTTCTGTGGCCGAGGTCTGTGACCTCGGCGGAGAGGACATTGTGTACTCCGATAGTGCGCAATGATTGCGACGCTGGGGCAGTTGGCATCGAAGTGGATCAGCTAATAAAGAACGCCTTCACCAGCTTTTCCAACTGCCATTTCATCATCGTCGACCGGGATTCGGCTTCGTTCATGAAGTTACGTCCCGTCTTGCCGGTGGACGTTTTATCGTGGTCCAAGCCAGCGGCGTGGCCAGCTTCGTGTAACAGCGTCACGCCGTCGTTACCTGGCGTCGGCGCGACAAACACCATGGGCGTGCGAAAGCAGAGCATCGGGCCGTTGGAGATGGTCACTCCATTGGCGAGACCCATGAATTGACAGAACAGGACGTACAACGACTGGCGTTTGCCGGCCTTTTCCGCGGCTGCGGATAGCGTGCGGTAGATGTCGCTATATTGTTCCTGCCGCATCAGTCCGCTGCCGAAATCGAACGTATTGTCCGCCGTTTTCAACTTGCTCGACGGCCAACAAACGAGGCTGACTCCATGTTCCTTCAACATCGATTCCGCGGTGTCGATGACGAATTTGTCTTTGTCGCCAAAGAAATTCGTCGCCCAGAACAAGGCGAGATTCACCTTCTTGTCGCCGGGAACCACGTAGTCCAATCGTCCTTCGTCGCTCATTGTGTTGTCCCACTGTTTGGGGTTGGTCGTGTTGCCGGAGATTTCGCACTACTTACCAATGCAACGCCGCGGTACGGTTGTTACGGAACTGGCTCGGCGCGTATCAGGTGATAAAGAACGCCTGCCCCATTTTCTCCACCTGCCATTTCATCATCGTGGAGCGCGTCTCCGCTTCGTTCATAAAATTGCGGGCAGTCGTTCCTGTGGAGGTCAGGTCGTGGTCCATGCCCGCGGCGTGACCGACTTCATGCAGTAGCGTCACCGCGTCGTCTCCTGGCGAGCAGGAGACAAACACCATCGGCCTGCGGAAGCAAAGCAACGGGCCTCGAGAAATCGTGGTGCCATTGGCGCGCTTGACAAAACTGCAAAACACCACGATCAAGTGCTCTCGCAACCCTGCCCCGTCGGCGACGCCGCTTACCGTGCGATAGATGTCGGTGTACTGCTCTTCGCGGATCAATTCTGGCCCAAAATCAAACGTCCGATCGGGCGTCTTGATACGGCTCGACGGCCAGCAGTTCAGACCCATGCCGTGCTCTTTCAGCATGGCCTCCGCCTTATTGAGGCCGGCAGTGTGCTTGTCGCCGAAGGAATTCGTCGCCCAAAATAGTGCGAGATTCACCTTCTTATTGCCGGGTAACTTGTAGTCTAGTCGTCCTTGGTCGTTCATTGTTGTATCCCACTTCCTGAAAACGGTTAGTTGGCGGTTCGTTCGTACTACCCAACAATGCGAGGGGAGGACGAAAGTGTTACAACTTCGCGTTGCCGAAGTGGCGTGTGGGGATGCGCAACCTGGAGCTTAATACGACAGCGCCCTTTTCAATTTCTTTCTCTGCCGGGCCGTTTTACGTCGTTTTGCAGGACATTGGGCGGCGATGGAGTTGCGCGATTGTCGCCAGGCAGAGCAGGCGACGATTTCTTTTTCGTTCCAGCGGCGCACGCCGAGCAAGTGCCGCAGCGGGGCCCGAACTTCGGGCGCCGTCATGGGAGGATCTATTCCCCCCTACCGCTCTTTTTGTTGAGCGAGGAAGCACAACGCCGGCATGCTCGTGATTCAGTCATTCGGATTTGGTTCGTTGTTCGACATGCTTCCCCACGCCTCCGCGCTTCAATCGTTTACAACGGTCGCTTCGCGCGGAAAGTGGTTTTCCACGATGGAGTTGAATTCCTTCGGCGTGGCGACGCGGGAGACTTTGGTGCGGAATTCTCTCGCGCCGGCCCGGCCTTGGGCGTAGCAGCAGGCGAATTTGCGCATCAACACCGTGCCTTTTTGATCGCCGAAGCGTTCGCAAACCAAGCGGTAGTGATTCAACAGCAACGCGCGCTCTTCCGACAGCGTCGGATCGGGCGGGATCGGCTCGCCACGTAACGCCGCGCACGATTGCGCGAACAGCCACGGCCTGTTGAGCGCCGCGCGGGCGATCATCACGCCGTCGACGTCGTAGCGGCGAAACGCCTCGACCACTTTCTCGGGCGAGTTTAGATCGCCATTGCCAATCAGCGGCATCCGTTTCAAGTGCGGCTTAATCGCCGAGATGCGGTCCCAGTCGGCGGAACCTTGAAAGAAGTCCTGCGCCGTGCGGCCATGCACGGTGAGCGCCGCGGCGCCGGCCGCTTCGACAACCTGCGCCACTTCAATCGCCACGATCTTATCGCGCGTGCAGCCCAGACGAATCTTGGCCGTCACCGGCGTCGGCGCGCACGCCTTCACGACACTGGCCACGATCTCGCCGATTCGCTCCGGGCATTTGAGCAAATACGATCCGCTGTGGGCGTCTTGCGTGACCTGCTTCACTGGGCAACCGAAATTGATGTCTACCACGCTGACGTGAAAATCATGCGCCAGCCGCGCGCCGACGGCCGCCATGGCCTCGGGGTTGTTGTCCCAGATCTGCACGGCCAAGGGACGCGGCTCGTCGCGAACGCCCCAAAGGCGATCCGGAAACTCGTGATCGCGCTCGTCGATCGCCAGAAAGCCGCGGGCGCTGATCATCTCCGTCGCCTGCAGTCCGACGCCGCCAAACGAGCGGACGATTTGCCTGTAAGCGAAGTTCGTGAAGCCCGCCATGGGGGCCTGGAGAATCGGCGGGTCGATTACCAGCGGGCCGATCCGCAACGGCGGGGGCGTTACGACGCTGGGCGATTCAGGAGACTCGTTGGACGAAGCGATCACTGCGGCGCGGGTTTTCTGCTGTAGATGGCGCCACCAGTGCGGATGTCGCCCGGTCGCGCGGTGCTGGTCGGCGTGCCCAACAACGCCTGGCGGACGGTATCAACGTTCGCGTGGGGCGGCAATTGGGCCAGGATCGCTCGGCCGCTTTCCCGGGCCGCGTCCGCCACGGTGGCGGCGAAATCCTGCGTCTCTTCATTCTGCCTGCGCACTGCCTGCAACGTCAAACCGATCGAACTGCCGCCAGCCGCATATTCCTGCGTCGCTTGCGTCCGGGCTTTGTCCATCATGACCAGGCTCTGGGCTCGGGCGTTCAGGGCCTTGGCCTGGGGAAGGCCAGCGGCGGCCGCCCAGACCGGTGCATCCTGGCTCGGGAGCGCCCGCCCGCCCGCAGTACGCGGCAATGCCACGGTGCCGAGCGCCAACGTGCTTTCCCAGATCGCGGCTTCCGCTTCGATCATCGCGGCGGCGTTGGCCGTTTCCGCGGCGCGGACCACGAGCATATCGGCGGCCGCGCCGCCGTCGTTGAGCCGTGCCATCAACGCTGTTTTGGCGGCTTGCAATTGGGCCGCGGCGTCGACATAGGCTTGATAGACCGTGGCTGCCCGCCAGGCTTCGGCATACGCGTCCAGCAGCTCGCCGTGCAGCGTCGGGCTGGTTGAGCCCAGGCATTGTCGCAGATTGACCGAAGTTTCGTTTTGATCGACGACCTTGGTCCTCGTGAAGATCGTTTCAATCACAGCGCGCGGCGCGGCGTTGGGCGCCGTGAACTTGGCGAAAACGGCGTTCGTCATCGGTTTCACGACCGGCTTGGCGACGACATGACGCGCCGCCGTACGTTGGCTTGCCTGGTCACGACCGAACAAATCTTCAACTGGCGCTGCTTCCGACGCAGCGCCCGCGGCCTCATCCACTGCTCCTTCCACTGCGCCTTCAAGCTCCCGCACAGATTCCGCGGCGGAGTCCTCGAATTGCTCAGCTGCAGCAGGGGCCACTTCGAACTCGTTGCCGTAATCCTGATACGCCGGTTGCGTCGTTTCCGCGTTCGAAGCTTCCCATTCAATCGGTTCCGGTTCCGGCTCACTGGTCTCGACGGTTCCAATCGGCTGATTGTAGCCGGCCGGCGCGACTTCACTGTCGTAGGGACTGGTCACTTCCGCGCGATCGCGCGAACGTCGCGTGGCCGTCGACGTCGAGGAGCGAATCAGCATGCCCACCAGCTTCGGCGTTTCCATGCTCTGCCCGGCGAGCGGCACGGCGTACTCGGCGATGAGGTTGTTGTACTCCCAGGTCACTCGGCAGAGGACTTGCTGTTGCCGGGCGCGTTGTTGCCACGCGTTGATAAGGCTCTCGACGGCAATCTGCGGCGTCGGTGCGGTATAGCCCGCCACCTGTTCGACGACGACATCGTCCGCCGCCTGTCGCGCGACGCCATGCGCCGCGATGGCTTCGCGATAGATCGGCAACGTCTGGTGAATCAGCCGGGCGCGTTCGGTCGGCGCGCGACGGGCGTAGATCTTCTCGAAATGCGAGTGATAAATGCCAACGTGCGGCGGATCGAGCGGCCGCGGCATGCTGCCGGTCGCGTTCCAGCCCAAGAGCGCACACAACTCTACTTGCGCGGTGCGGATGGCGACTTCGGCGGCTTCGAGCCCCGCCTGGGCGGAGGCCAACTCAGCATCGAGCAGCGTCCCATCGACGGTTCCCGCTTTGGCCGCGCGCGCCACCGGTTGAATCTGGTCGATCATCGTCTGCGCGATCACCTGATCGGCGAACGCCTGCCAGAGCCGCCAATAGGCCTGCACGACTTGCAGCCGTTGGCCGGGATCGCGCGACGCCGCGGTCAGCACTTCGGTCAGCGAGACCTCGCGATACTTAGCGGCCTTCGGCGCAGGCAAACGCACCGCCTCGGCGGCCAAATCCTGCGGCGTCGGCCGCGCCGTGGCGGCCGACGGCTGGGAAAGGTGTCCTGCTTGCGAGGTGAGCGCAATTACCAGCACCAGGGCGGAGAGTTCCATCTCAAGCACCTCGGAAGAGCAATATGGCGAACGGAACCAGCGATTTCGCCATTAACCTGATCGATTGGGCAATTTGCGTCAATCGGAGTTGGAAGGCGTCCGAAGTGCTCGAACAACATCGCGGCAAAGTTGTGGCACGGTCTCCCGACCGTGTCACTGGCCCGACCGAAGGTCTCCCATTCCGGGCATTGCCATGTCCGTCGTGGCACGGTCGGGAGACCGTACCACAACAATTAATGCACATCTTGGCCGTGATGAACTTCAAGTGCGACGTCGACGCTGGCGGGCATAGATCGCCAGCGCCGCTCCGCCGATGGTGAGCAGGGCGTAGCTGCTGGGCTCGGGGACAACGGAGAATTCAACGAGAAACCGGTTGGGGTCTTGCACCGATGTGTAGTCGTTCCAGGTTCCCTGAACCGCGGTAGTAAGTGAATTGAACTCTGCGTAGTCCTCGTCAGGGGTGAATCCGTTCGGCTCATTGCCTCCCCAGTTGGCATAGCCAAGTGCTTGGCCGTCGGCCGCGCCCAGCCAGAACAACTCGCCGGCCTCCGGACCCACGACCCAGCGCCACTCGCCTTCGATCGCGGCGTCGGACGCGCCAATCCACAGCGACTCTAGATGAAAATTGCGATTCAAAAAATCGCTTTCCTCGGCGGACGTGATCGTCGCCAGGTGGCCCCGAACTCCCTTGAGGGTGAACGATTCCGCCGCCGCTCGGGCGTCGTCCCAGGTCGCGACTGCGGGCACTCCCATCGCATAGTAGTGCCCATTGAGGGGATTCAAGCGGGGACATGGCTTCCCGATGTCTCCACGACTGGAAAAGCAACTCAGCTCGACCGCCGAGGCGGGCCGAGCGACAACCGCGCAGCAGAGTGCCGCCACTAAATGAATGATGAAACGCATGATACCGAACCTCGACAATTTGCCCCTGTCGAAGAGAAACCGATCAAACCTGGCCGTGATGAACTTCAAGTGCGATGACGGCGCTGGCGCGCATAGACCGCTAACGCCGCTCCGCCGATCGTGAGCAGGGCGTAGGTGCTAGGCTCGGGGACTGTCACAACCCAAGCTGTGTAATGCCCTTGAGGATCCCTGGCCATGCCAGCAACGGTCCTGCCGTCGGCGGAGATGTCGAAGGCGCTTTCCAGCTGCCAGCCAGCGAGTTCGTTGGCGAGGCCGTACTTATCGACGAGTACATCCTGGAGTGGTCGCATTCCGTGCTTCAAGTCGTAAATGATCGCTTCTTGGGCGCGATCCGAAATGCTAGTCCCCACCATGATGGAACCATCCGCAGACACCGCATCGATAACACTGAAGAAAGGTCCGCCGGGCAGATCTCCGATGCCCACCATGCCCGTGGGGTCAGTCCAATAAAACCCTTCGGTATCGTTCTGATGCGGCGAGTTTGCAGCTGACGCCCCGGAAATGCTCTCGCCTACCACGACTGACCCGTCGCCCGAAACGTCGAACGCCCGGCTGTAAAACGGTCCGCCGGGCAAGTCTCCGAGTCCGATGGTTCCGTGGCCGGCGTCCCAGCGAAATGCCTCTGAGGCTCTTGCAATCCAATCCGCAGGATTTTTAAAGCCGAGTGATCCCACGACGAACTTGCCGTCCTCCGAAACGCTGAGCGCAGTTCCACCGGCTTTCCCGCTCGACAGGTACGGAACTAAAAAGCTTGACCCGATCGTGTCCAACAATACAGGAACAAACGAGTTGTTCAGGGATGAATAACCCGAGAGAAAACGACCGTTCGCGCTGATGTTTGTCGGAGTGAAATGATCTGGAACATTCATTGGTTCCAATCCGGACGCGGGGGTCCATTGGAAGACATCTCCATTATCACTCTCGCCAACCAGGAGGCTGCCATCCGTGGATGCGCCCACAAAATGGTCCAAATCGAATAGTGCGAATCCCGAATCCGCCGTCCATCGGAACGCCTGGTCCGTTGTCTGCGTTCGCCCAACGACGGTCGAGCCGTTCGGGGAAATTCGCCCAACATAAACTTGGCCGAGCGAAGTGAACTTCACTTCCGGCGAACCGGCAACCGTCGGCGACGCGGACACGGCGATCAAAACAAGAGAAAGGACGACGATAACGAAGCGGAACATATGCTACGTCTCCACGGAATGAGGAAGATCGAATGATGGCAGCCGCCTCAAGGCGACTGATGAGATACAATGGACATCAGCCCCCACGGCGACGTGAGTGGAGTGCAAGAGCCACTCCGCCGATGCTGAGCAATGTGTAGGTGCTGGGCTCGGGGACAGGCGAGAACTCGACGATATAGTTTCGAGTTGTTGAGTGCGTGTCGGTGTAGTCGTTCCACGTGTCGGGAGCATGCCAGCCCACGTGAGCGTAGTTCTCGTTGACCCAAGCGTTCGGTTCCCGGGGCTGCCAGTTGTTGTAACCAAAGGCCTGCCCGTCCTCATCGCCCAGCCAGAACAACTCGCCCGCCTCTGGTCCCGTCATCCAACGCCATTCACCCTCGACATCCTTGTCAGACGCGCCAATTCAGACTAAGGCGTCGCCGTGCACCCATTCACTGATGAACGCGTTTTCGCTTTCCGAGGTGATCGTGGCGAGGTAACCTCGCATGCCCATGAATTCGAGCGATTCCGCCGAGATCCTGCCGCGTCCCAGGTGGGATCCTGATTTCCAACGCCTGAGATCGCGTACCAGTGACCGTTGCTTGGATTCATCCGCGGGCAGTCTGGATGAAGGCGATCAAATGGTTGACAGCCAAACTGGGCCAACGCGATGGAGGGCGACGTCAAAAGCGCAAGCACACACAACAAACAAATGAAAAAACGCATGATACCGAACCTCGACAATTTGCCCCTGTCGAAGCCTCGTCACGCTGCCGGGCCTGGCGAGAATGCCGGCTGGAGACAAGCTTGAGTGTATGACGTGCTGGCGGGTGAGTCCAGCGAAATCGTCGGCAATACCGCAACGGACAAAGAGCGTAGCTAGCCTGTGGGAGGCGTCTCCGACGCCGATGGAGTTGACGTGAGGCATCAATTCCAGCATTTTTCGCGAATAGAGTCTTCTCCATCGGCGTCGGAGACGCCTCCCACAGACCGTTGTTGTAGCCGGCTATCTAATTGGAGGGCGCGTCGCCAGCTTCTCTGCCAGTTCCTTCGCCGCCACGCGGACCTGGTCGGATGCCGAGGAGGTATTGGCCAGCCGCTCAAGCGCCGCGAGCACCGGCGCGAGATCGGCCTGCGTGTTTAACTCGGCCAGCTTGTCAATGGCTTGCAGTGCCGTCTCATAGATCATCAAGCGCTTCGCCGGTTGCGCTTCGGCGACGGTTTCCGCTTGCACTCCTTCGGTGATCGCCGGGTCGAGCATGTCGCACAACAGCGGGATCGAGCGCACATCGCCGTTGCGCGCCAGTCCGGCCGCCGCGTTGTAGCGCACGTCGGGACTGGGATCGACGAGCAAACGTTCCAAGCGGGCGAGCGCAGTGGGACTCCCTTCGAGCCCAAGATTGAACGCGGCGCGCATGCGAACTTGCGTTGCTTCGTCCTGGTGTGCGGGATCGTCGAGGCGATAATCCGCCGCGGTCAAAAGACTCGGCAAGAGTTGCTCCGGAACGGCGGCCCAAGTGGAATCGGCGTGTTGGTCATGCGCAGTGCCCAACAGCACGGCCATCGCTTCGAGCGCAGCCAGTCTCACTGGAAGACGATTCGCTTGTTCGTCGACGTTGCCTTCCGACGGACGAGCCGCCTCGATCAGCACGGAGACGCCGTCGGTGACGTGAAACTCACCGAGAGCGCGGCAGAGAAACATCTGTAGATTGACCTCGCGGCCCCGGGCTTCCTCTTCCAGCGAGAGCGGTTTCGCCAACTCGCCTTTCAGAATCTCCGCCACTTTGCCGGCCGCCGCGTGGTCTTCTCGCAGCTCGGCGTGTCGGGGATTGCGCAAGGCGTCGGCCAGATTGTGCGCCGCTTGCCAGCGAAACGCGTTGTCGCGGGCCAGGGCGTCGATATCGATCCGCGGGTCGCCCCCCTGTTGGGCCAGCCAACTGAAAAGCGCCCAGACCAGGACGATAATCGTGACGATGCAGAACGGGATGACGAACAGCGGAATCAGGAATTTCGCGCTGGGGGGCGTGACCTTTGGCAGGGCGTCGTCGGGGGAAAATCGCTCGGAGTTGCCCGAGATTTCGGTCATGGGTCGGTGATCCGCGGGGCGCGCATGGGAAATCGCCGAATTATAGGTTTTGCAGCGATCCGGCGTGAGGGGCCGATAAGCGTTAAATCAGCGCGATTGCGCAAATAGCCCAGGGAAGGCCACCATCGACTTTGCTGATAGCTAAGACTATTAGGGCCTTCCCTGGGCTTAGCGGGATCGATCCAGCTACCTCCTCAAAAACCATTTGGAAATTCCGGATTCGCGCCGTTGACAGTCCAGGTCGATAACCTTATTCTCTGAGGTTTCCCCACTTGGGAATCGATCTTCGCGGTTGAAGATCACGGGGAAAACTGCAGGGTTGGCGGGAGTTGCTGCCGGTGTCTGGACACACGAGCGAAGTGATCCGAATTCGAATGGAGGCCTACGACCATTCGGTTCTCGATCAGAGCGCTGCTGAAATCGTCGATACGGCCAAGCGCACCGGTTCGGAAGTGCATGGGCCCATCCCGTTGCCGACACGGATCGAGCGCTATACGGTGCTGTCCGGTCCGCACGTGGACAAGAAGGCTCGCCAGCAGTTTGAGATTCGGACGCACAAGCGTCTGATCGACATTGTGCAGGCGACTGCCAAGACGATCGAGGCCCTGAATAAGCTTAGTTTGCCCGCGGGCGTTGACATCAAGATCAAGGCTTCGGCGCGGCACTAGCGATACATTTTCCGGCGATTGGTCGGCGGTGGCTTTTCCATCGTTTGACGCCAGTCGCCGTCACGGTTTGGTTGGGAAAAATGCCTGGAAGTTCTGTGGGTAAGCGGTCGCAATAGTCGATCGTCTCCCGCGGAGCAAGTGACCACACAAGGCGATACTGCGATGCCCATTGGATTACTCGGCCGTAAGGTCGGGATGACTCAGATTTTCGACGAAGCCGGCGCGGCGATTCAGGTAACCGTCATCGAGGCGGGTCCCTGTCACGTCCTGCAGGTCCGGTCGGTCGAGAAAGACGGCTATGAGGCCGTGCAATTGGGCTTTCTGAACAAGCCGCGTCGTTTAGCGGCCCGCAGTGAGCGTGGTCATGTTGCCAAGCTGGATAGTAAGCGTCAAAAGGCCCGCGCCCAAGCCGGCGTGGCTGCTCTCGCCAAAGCCGATTGCGAGCCGAAGCGATTTATCCGCGAAATCCGCGGTCCCGTCGGTGAGTTGGCGGTTGGCCAAGAGGTCGCCGTCGGCGTCTTCGAGGGAATTAAGAGCGTCGATGTGATTGGCTTCTCCCGCGGTCGTGGTACCGGCGGTGTGATGGAGCGTCACGGGTTCAAAGGTCAGCGTGCCACGCACGGCGTGAAGAAGTGCCATCGCCATGCGGGCAGCACCGGTAACCGCACATTCCCGGGGCGTCTCTTCAAGGGCCACAAGATGGCCGGTCGCTATGGCGACGAGCGCTGCACGATGCGAAATCTCAAGGTAGTGCGGGTCGACGGCGAGCAGAACTTGCTGTTGGTCCGCGGCCCCGTACCGGGCCCGCCGGGCAGTTACGTGATCATTCGCCAGACGAACAAGCTGTAGGACGGACGCAGCGATGCCCAGCATTCCCATTTTCGATCGCACAGGCAAAGAGGTCGGCGCGTATGACATCGCGCCGGAAGACCTCGCGCCGCGCATCAACAAGCAACTGTTGCACGACGCCGTGGTGATGTACCAGGCGAACCTGCGGCAGGGTACGTTCAAGACCAAAAGCCGCACCGAGGTCGCCGGCACGACCAAGAAGATGTATCGCCAAAAGGGCACGGGCAACGCCCGAGCCGGTTCGCGGCGGTCCAATATTCGTCGCGGCGGCGGTCATGCGAAACAGAAACGGCCGCGCGACTTCGGTTACCGGCTGCCGCGCAAGGCGCTGCAGTTGGCAACCCGGATGGCGCTGGCCTCGAAGTTGAGAGACAATCAGGTGGTGGTGATCGACCAGTTGTCGCTGGCGGCCCCGCGGACGAAGGACGTGGCGGGCGTTCTCAGGGCGCTCAAATTGAACGACACCACGTTGCTGCTGGCCACCGCCGCCTACGATGCAAACGTCTACAAGTCGGCTCGCAATATCGAAGGCGTGAAAGTTTCGGCTGTGGCCGACCTGAACGCCCTCTGCTTGTTGCAGTCGCGGAAGTTGTTGGTCACCAAGGACGCGCTCGACGCCTTCAAGGCTCGCGTGCCGGCCGCGAAGCAAGCATAGGGAATTCGACGCCATGGCTGAGGAAGCCGCGACATCCAAAGGCAGCCTGTTGCAACCGCACCAGGTGATTGTCCGTCCCCTGGTGACGGAAAAGGGTATGCATCGCGCCACGCGCCACAATGCCTACGCGTTCGAGGTCAGCCGCCTCGCGACGAAGGCCGATGTGCGCCGGGCGGTCGAGGAATTGTTCAACGTGAAGGTGTTGGAAGTGCGGACGCAAAACCGCAAGGGCAAGCCGCGTCGGGCGCGCTTCCGCCAAGGCAACACGGCAGATTGGAAGAAGGCGATCGTCAAGCTGCACGCCGAGCATCGGATCAATTTGTTCTAGACGCAGGAAGCAATTGCCGAGGTCGATGACCTCGACCATGAAAGCAGTCAGGGATCGTCGAGCAACCATCGGATTGAGTCATGGGAATTCGCAAATACAACCCGGTTACGCCAGGCCGCCGCGGGGCGAGCGTGAGCGACTTCGCGGACCTGACTCCAGGCGCCAAGCCGCTCAAGGCCTTGTCCCGTCCGAAGAAGCGTGGCTCCGGTCGCAACAATCAGGGCGTGATCACCGCGCGGCATCGCGGCGGCGGTCACAAGCGGAACTATCGCGTCATCGACTTCCGTCGCCAGAAGGACGGCATTCCGGCGCGCGTCGATTCGATTCAGTACGATCCGAATCGCAGCGCCCGCATCGCCTTGTTGCACTACGCCGACGGCGACAAGTGCTACATCCTGGCGCCCGCCGGACTCAAGGCCGGCGATCAATTGATGAACGGCCCCGAGGCCCCGCCGGCAGTCGGAAACTGCATGCCGCTGCGGAACATCCCGCTGGGCGCCACGATTCACAACATCGAACTTCGGGCGGGCCGCGGCGGCGTGCTGTGCCGCTCGGCCGGGTCGAGCGCCGTGCTGGCGGCTCGCGATGCCGACTGGGCGCAGATCAACTTGCCAAGCGGTGAAATTCGCCGCGTGCCCAGTGCCTGTCGGGCCACGATGGGCGCCATCGGCAACGCCGATCACATGAACATCGTGATTGGCAAGGCCGGACGCAATCGTTGGAAAGGTCGTCGCCCGCACGTTCGCGGTACGGCGATGAATCCGATTGACCATCCGCACGGTGGTGGTGAAGGCCGCACGAAGGGCGGGCGGCATCCGGTCAGCCCGACCGGCAAGCTGGCCAAGGGCGGACACACCCGCAAGCCGAGAAAATACAGCAACACAGCGATCGTGCGTCGGCGCAAGTCGCGCCGTTACGGTCAGTTGAAGATTCACTAGTCGCGCCGGATTCATTCAGCACACAACTGCAGCAGCACGGTAACTGAAGGCAAGCCATGGGACGTTCGCTTAAAAAGGGCCCGTTCGTCGATCCGAAGCTCTACGAGAAGGTAGACGCCCAGGAGCAGGCGGGAACCAAGAATCCGATCAAGACCTGGGCGCGCCGTTGCACCATCGTGCCGGAGTTCGTCGGTCACACGTTCATGGTGCATAACGGCAAGCTGCACATCAAAGTATTCGTCACCGAGGACATGGTCGGGCATAAGCTCGGCGAGTTTTCCCCGACCCGGACGTTCCGCGGTCACGGTGGGAAGACGAAGAAGGCCGAGAGGTAGTCTCGACTGATAGTTGCCTCTCGCTTCGCGAAAGGCGACCAACCAAGCCGACAAAGAAATTCGAGTCATGCCATACCACGCCATCTATCGCAACATCCGCATCAGCGCCCGTAAAGTGCGCCCGATCGCGGATTTGATTCGCGGCAAGTTTGCGGACGAAGCGCTCGACATCTTGAAGTACCAGCCGCAGCGCGGAGCGCGGTTGCTGGAGAAGGTGTTGAAGAGCGCCTTGGGCAACGCCGAGGACCGTCACGAGCGTCGCGTTGATGAATTGGTGGTCGTCGACGCTCGCGTCGACGCGGGGCCGATGTTCAAGCGGATTCGTCCGCGAGCACGCGGCATGGCGTTTCAGATCAAGAAGCGGACCGCGCACATCCGTGTGGCAGTCGATCGTTTGGACAACACCTAGTCATTCCTTCCGAGTCATTGCCTGAGATCGGCGCTTTAAGCCGGAGCCAAGAATATGGGTCAAAAGGTCAATCCAATCGGATTTCGCACCGGCATCATGTGCGGGTGGAAGAGCCGTTGGTATGCGTCGAAGAAGGAATTCGCCGGTCTGCTGGTGGAAGACCACAAGATTCGGAAGTTCGTTAAGGGTCGCAAGGAAAAGTTCGGAAAGCCGATGTATCCGGCGATCGCGAAGATTGAGATCGAGCGAACTCGGGACGAAGTGAAGGTGGTGCTGTTCTCGGCTCGGCCGGGCATCATCATCGGTCGCAAGGGAGAGAAGGTCGAAGAGCTGCAGAACGAACTGCAACGCCTGGTCGGCCGACGCATCAACATCAAGATCGAGGAGATCAATCGTCCGGAAATTCAGGCGCAACTGGTCGCCGAGGATATCGCGGAGCAGTTGGCCAAGCGGTCCAGCTTCCGTCGGACGATGAAGCGCTCGATTGAGCAGAGCATGGAAGCGGGCGCCAAGGGCATCAAGGTGCAGTTGGCGGGTCGCCTCGGCGGTTCAGAAATGTCCCGTCGCGAAAAGCAGATCGCCGGAGCGATGCCATTGTCAACGCTCCGCGCGAAGATCGATTACGGTTTCACTGAAGCAAAGACCGCACAGGGACACATCGGGGTCCAGGTGTGGATCAATCAAGGCATGTACGAAGAGGGTGAGATCTATGGCGCTGATGCCCAAGAGGGTCAAGCACCGAAAAAGCCAAAGAGGACGTATAAGAGGTGACGCGACTCGCGGCAACCGCGTCGTCTTCGGCGATTTCGGTTTGCAGGCGATGCAAGGCGGTTGGCTCAGCGCCTCGACCATCGAGGCTGGGCGTATCGCCGCGTCACAATACCTCCGCAACGAAGGGCGCTTGTTCATTCGCGTGTTTCCGCACAAGTCGATCAGCTCCATCCCGCTCGAAACCCGCATGGGCAAGGGCAAAGGGGAGCCGGAATACTGGGCGGCCGTGATCAAGCCGGGGACGGTGCTGTACGAGATCGGCGGCGTTTCGGAAGAAGCGGCGCGGATCTGTCTGCGTCGCCTCGCGCACAAGATGCCAGTCGCGGTTCGCTTCCTCAAGCGTCGGTCGGGGTAGGACATGAGCAAAGCCAGCGAACTTCGAGAAATGAGCGACGAGCAGCTTGGGCTGACTCTCAAGGAAGCGGCGGAAACGCTGTTTCACTTGCGGATCAAGGCCCAGACAGAGCGGCTCGATACGCCCAGTGAATTGCAGAAAAATCGGCGCCTGATGGCCCGCGTGAAGACGATTCTTCGCGAACGTGAATTGAAGACGGCCGCCACGTAATGCCTGGTAACGGCGTTGCAAGGCGCCGCTAGACGACCAAGACGGACGATAGAGCTATGCCCAAGCGAGTGTCAATCGGAATCGTGACCAGCGACAAGGCGTCGAAGACGCGCCGCGTGGAGATCCCGCGCCTGGTGCGTCACGCTAAGTACGGGAAGTTCCTGCACCGTCGGACCGTGTGCCACGTGCATGACGAGAACAACGACGCCAAGCTGGGCGACACGGTCGAGATCGTCGAAAGCCAGCCGCGGTCGAAGTTGAAGCGTTGGGAATTGGTTCGCGTCGTCAGCCGCAGCCAGGTGGTGGACATCGCGGCGATGCGGGCTCGCATCCGAGCCAAGGAAGCGGAAGCGACGCAACGGGCGGAAGTGTGAAGATGAGTGATGAGTGAAGAGTGGTCAGTGATGAACAACAAATAGTCATCATTCATCACTCCGCACTCATCACTTGGATCGACGGCGAATCGAATTCCTTGTGGACATCGACAGTTAGGTGAGTTGCCATGATTCAGATGCAAACCAGACTCAACGTGGCGGATAATTCCGGCGCGAAAGAGGTGATGTGCATCAAGGTGTTAGGCGGCACCCGCCGGCGTTGGGCCGGGCTGGGCGACGTGATCATTTGCAGCGTGAAGAGCGTCATTCCTGGCAGTAACGTGAAAAAGGGAGACGTGGTCCGCGGCGTGGTGGTGCGTTGCCGCAAGCCGACGCGACGGATCGACGGCAGCTATGTGCGGTTCGATTCGAACGCCATGGTGCTGATCGACAACGACAAGAATCCAAAGGGGACCCGCATCTTCGGCGCCGTGGCGCGTGAGTTGCGGGACAAGAGTTTCATGAAAATCGTCAGCCTCGCCAGTGAGGTGGTGTGATGCATATTCGCGTGGATGATCGAGTCAAGGTGTTGGTCGGCGACGACAAGGGCGTGGAAGCCCGCGTTGTGAAGGTCGATCGGACCAAGGGCAAGCTGATCGTGGAAGGCGTGAACCGCGTGTACAAACACATGCGGCGCAGCCAGCGGAACCCGCAAGGGGGCCGGCTGTCGAAGGAAATGCCGATCCAGTTGTCGAACGTGGCGCTGGTTTGCCCGAAGTGCGGCAAGGCGACACGGACGGGGGCGCGGTTCTTGGCGGACGGCTCGAAGGAGCGGTTCTGCAAGAAGTGCAACGCCGGCATCGGCACGATCGCCCCGGCCCACGTCCAGCACGTGGCGAAGTAAGCATCGAGATGCGTTGGTTGGCTGAGTGGCTTGGAAGTTGATAACACGAGGCGTTTAGGTATGGCGGCGAAAACGAAAAAGGAAGCGGCTCCCGAGGCGGAGGCAGGCCCTGTGCCCGTGCCGCGTCTGCAGGAGCGTTACCACCAGGAATTGTTGCCCGCGCTGGCCAAGTCGCTCGACCGAGAGAACAAGCACGCGCTGCCGCGGCTGCAGAAGATCGTCGTCAACATGGGCGTTGGCAGCGCGGTCACCGAAAAGAAGCACATTGACGAAGCCGTGTCGGCGATTGCCCAGATCACTGGCCAGAAGCCGATGGTCACGCGCAGCCGCAAGGCGATCGCCGGATTCAAACTCCGCGAGAACCTGCCGATCGGTTGCAAGGTGACCCTGCGGGGCGCCCGGATGTTCGAGTTCCTGGATCGGCTGGTGTCGCTGGCCCTTCCTCGGGTGCGCGACTTCCGCGGCTTGGACCCAAACGCTTTCGACGGCCACGGCAACTACAGCCTTGGGCTCTCGGAGCAGTTGGTGTTCCCGGAGTTGAATCCAGACAAATACACCCGCGTGCAAGGCATGAACATCACGTTCGTGATGTCTTGCGACAAGGATGACGAAGGTCGAGAACTGTTGCGAGGCTTCGGCATGCCGTTCAAGACGGCCGAGGCGCAGGCGCAACAGAAGCGAGAGAAGGCAGGCTGAAGACAGCAAGTGATGCGTGCCGCATGATGAGCATTGTTTGTTCTTATGCGTCGCCAGTGTCAGAATGAGCTAGCACCCCATCGGTTTTTTCCATGGCGAGTAAATCCAAAATTGCCTCGGCGGCCCGTAAGCCGAAATTCTCCACCCGGCTGGTGCGCCGCTGCAAGCTCTGCGGGCGTCCGCGAGCTGTGTACCAGAAATTCGGCATTTGCCGCATCTGCTTTCGCAAGTTAGCAGACCAAGGCTTGATCCCCGGCGTGAAGAAGGCGAGCTGGTAAAGGGAACCCGACTGCGATGATGACCGACCCTATCGCCGACATGTTGACACGGATCCGCAATGCGGTGCGCGTTGAGCGCGCCCATGTGGAAATGCCGCTGTCCAAGGTTAAGCGCGGCTTGGCCGAAGTGTTGAAGCGCGAAGGCTACATCTGGGATTGGGAGGAAGTAACCGCCCAACCAGCCAGCCAGCTGCGCATTCACCTGAAATACGGCCCGAACGGCGAACGGGTCATTCGGCACTTGAAGCGCGTCAGCAAACCCGGCTGTCGGATTTACCGTGGCGCGGAATCGCTGCGGCCCGTCCTGAACGGCTTGGGCATTTCGATCATTAGCACGAGCCGCGGCGTCATCAGCGACCGCGAAGCCCGCCAGCGCAAGTTGGGCGGCGAGGTCCTGTGCGAATTGTGGTAGCAGCGTGCCGACCGGAACTGTCCGGCGCACGCCAAAAGCATTGAACTCAACGTATTGAATTCAGCGCGGCCGTTCGCGGTCGCCACTCCGAGGCAGCCATGTCCCGTATCGGCAAGAAACCAATCACGATCCCCGATGGCGTAAAAGTCACCGTCGACGGTGCGCGCGTGGTCGTGGAAGGCAAGCTCGGCAAACTCGAACAGACGTTTCGCCCCGAAGTGACCGTTTCGCACGACGCGGACGCCAAGTCTTTGACCGTGGCTCGCAAGTCGGACGATCGGCTCCCGCGGGCGTTGCATGGCCTGTCCCGCGCCTTGTTGCAAAACATGGTCCTGGGCGTCAGCCAGGGATATCAGAAGAAGCTGGAAATCGTCGGCGTCGGTTACCTGGCCGCGATTCAGGGCGGTGTCCTGCAATTGCGGGTGGGGTTCGCCAACGAAATTCAAAAGCCGATCCCGGCCGGACTGAAGGTGACGTGTCCCGATCAAACGCATGTCGTGGTGCAAGGCGCCGACAAGCAACTGGTCGGGCAGTTCGCCGCGGAAGTCCGTGCGGTGCGCAAGCCGGAGCCCTATAAGGGCAAGGGCGTGCGATACGACGGCGAGGTCGTCCGTCGCAAGGCCGGTAAGGCGATGTCGAAGTAATGCCCGATGATGCGGGCGGAAGCACTTGGACCCTATTCCTCGGGTCCCATGAAATGAGAATTCAGTCGTGAAACACGAAAAACTAATTCGGGCGCAACGCACGCGACGTCGCTTTCGGGTACGCAATCGCATCAAACGCGACTCCACCCGGCCGCGTCTGAGCGTCTTCCGCAGCGTGGCGAACATTTACTGCCAGATCATCGACGACGCTTCCGGGCGGACATTGGCTGCGGCCAGTTCCGTCGATTCGGATGTGAAGTCGTCGGTCAAGTACGGCGGCAACAAGGTTGCGGCGCAGGCCGTCGGCAAGGCGATCGCCGAGCGGGCCAAGGCCGCTGGCGTGACGGCCGTCGCTTTCGATCGCGGCAACTACAAATACCATGGTCGGGTCGCAGCGCTGGCGGATGCCGCGCGCGAAGCCGGCCTGCAACTGTAAGCAACACCCTCATCGATTTCCCGGGAACGCAACGTGACATCGGAATCATCGAATCGCGGTGAATTGATCGACAAAGTGGTGAAGATTCGCCGCTGTGCCGCCGTGGTCAAAGGCGGTCGCCGATTCAGCTTCTGCGCCATGGTCGTGGTTGGCAACGGACGCGGCAAAGTCGGCTGGGGCTACGGCAAGGCCAACGAAGTGCCGCCGAGCGTCGAGAAGGCGGTCAAGGACGGCAGTCGCAGCATGGTCGAAATCAACCTGGAACGCGGCACCATCCCCCACACGATCGAGGGCCGGTACGGCGCCGCCCACGTGATCCTCGTCCCGGCGTCGCCGGGTACCGGCGTGATTGCCGGCGCCAGCGTCCGAGCGGTCTGTGAAGCCGCGGGCATTAAGGATATCCTCACCAAGAGCTTCGGCAGCACGAACCCGATGAACCTGGTGAAGGCGACGATCGACGCCCTGAAAAATCTGCGTACGAAGAGCGAAGTAGAACGGCTGCGAGGAGTCGCCCTGTCATGATGTTGAATGACGTTAACCGCGGTGTGAAGAAGAACAAGGCGACCAAGCGTCTCGGGCGCGGCCCGGGCTCCGGCCAAGGCAAAACCGCCGGCCGTGGCCACAAGGGTCAGGGTGCGCGGTCCGGTTCGTCGTTCCCCGCGCATTTCGAGGGCGGTCATTCGCCGTTGATTCGCCGGGTGCCGAAGCGCGGTTTTAACAACGCTTTCGGCCGCACCGTGATGTCGATCAATGTTGGCGAGCTGGAGCGATTTTTCGCCGACGGCGACGAAGTCAATAGCGAGACCTTGCGGGCGAAGAACCAATGCAAGGGGCGCTACGACGCGCTCAAGATTCTCGGTCATGGCGAGCTGACGAAGAAGCTCAAAGTTTCCGCGCATTTGTTCAGCCAGTCGGCCCTGGAAAAGATCGCGAAGGCCGGCGGAACCACCACGGTGATTCCGGGACCGGCGCCGGTCGTGAAGGCGGAGAAGAAGAAGCTAAAGCCCTCCAAGTAGGAGACGCCCGACCGCTTTGACCGCCGCTCAGCTCGGCGAAGGATCGCTCGAGCGCCGCCCATCACCACCATCCGTAAATGTTTGACGGAGCGAGCCATGTGGGAAAAGATTCGTGTCATCTTCACGATTCCCGAGTTGCGGCAGAAAATCCTGCTGACGCTGTTTCTCCTGGCGATTTATCGCGTCGGCTTCCACATTCCGTTGCTGATCGTCGATCAATCCAAGTCCGGGCTGTTCTCCGGCAGCGAAGGCGATTTCGCCGGCCTGCTTGATAAGGTCGCCTTGTTGAGCGCCTCGGACCTCAACCGGATCACGATCTTCGGCCTGGGCATCATGCCCTATATTTCCGCATCCATCATCTTCCAGCTCTTGGGCAGCGTGTGGAAGCCGCTCGAAGAGTTGCAGAAAGAGGGAGAAAGCGGACGGCGAAAGATCAACGAATATACGCGCTACGCCACCGTTGCGCTTTGCTTTGTGCAAAGTTGGTTCTACGTCGGCGCGCTCGATAACGATCCCCAGAATATGAAAGTGCTGCCACAGTTTCTCGTGGACGGCTCCATCACGTTCACCTGGCACTTTATTGCCGTGATGGTTATGACGTGCGGCACCATCTTTTTGATGTGGCTGGGCGAGCAGATCGACGAGTACGGCATCGGCAACGGGATCAGCCTGTTGATCATGGCCGGTATCGTCGCCCGCATGCCCGCCGCTGCCATGCAGTTGGTCAAGCCGCTGTGGGAGAATGGCCTCCAGCTCGGCGTGGGCCGCGGCGAAACGGGAATAGAGACGCTGTTGGTGCTCGCGGTGCTGTTCGTCGGCGTGATCGCCGGCGTGGTGTTCATCACGCAGGGGCAATTGCGCATTCCCACGCAGAGCGCCAAACACTTCCGCGGGCGCCGCGTTTATGGCGGCACCAAGCAATACCTGCCCCTCAAGGTGAATCAAGCCGGCGTGATGCCGATCATCTTCGCCAGTAGCTTGTTGATGTTCCCGACGTTCATCTTTAGCTATCTGGGCTCTACGTTCGGCATCACCTGGCTCACGCGGATCGGAGATTCGTTTAGTCGCGAGTCGTCGTTTATCTACTGCGTGTGCTATGTCGCCATGATCTACTTCTTCTGCTACTTCTGGACGGCGATCACGTTCAATCCCAAGGACATGGCCGATAACCTGAAAAACTTCGGCAGTTATATCCCCGGCTACCGCCCAGGCAAACGGACCGCCGACCATTTGGAACGCATCATGGTCCGCATCACCTATGTGGGCGCGGGCTTTTTGGCAATCGTTGCGATCGCTCCCACCCTCATTTCCCAATCGCCTGGCGTACAAATCGACCCTGCGACCGCCTCGTTTTATGGCGGAACCGGCCTGTTGATCGCGGTCAGCGTCGCCTTCGACCTGGTCCAGAAAATTGACAGCCACCTGGTGATGCGGAACTACAAGGGTCTGCTAGAGTAGTGGTGGGGTGGCGGACCGGGTGGGCCGGTTTGGCGCGCGGCCGAAGGTCTGGAGGGGAGTCTGCATTCCGTCTCACGGTGACCCGTGCGTGGAATGTCATGGGCGGTTTATCCGCCCCGAGTGGCGGCGGATTCCACTCCGGTGCCGGCGATTAACCCGCCGGCAATTTTCTGGCCGAAGTGAACGCTTGCTGAGTGCGGTTCGCGATGCGAATTGTTTTTATCGGTCCTCCCGGCGCGGGCAAAGGAACGCAGTCGAAACGGCTGTTGTCCCATTTGGCGATTCCGCATATTTCGACCGGGGAAATGCTCCGCGAAGAAATTGCCCGGCAGACGCCCCTCGGACTGGTGATCAGCGAGCAGATGGCCGGCGGCGGGCTGGTGCCGGACCCGATTATCCTGTCCCTCGTCGGTGAGCGGATCGAACAGCCCGACTGCCGACGCGGGTATCTCTTCGACGGCTTCCCGCGCACGCTGCACCAGGCGGTAGCATTAGACGCGGCGCTCGAAGCGAACGGGCAAGCGTTGGACGTAGTCCTGGAGTTGCGCGTCAGCGAAGAGAGCGTGCTGGAGCGACTGCGTTATCGCGCGAAGCATGAATCCCGTCCCGACGACGACATGCAGACGGCCATCGAGCGGCTGCGTCACTTTCGCGAATTGACCGCTCCGCTGTTAGGATACTATTCCCGGCGAGGCTTGCTGCGCACAATTGACGCATCGGGCACGCCGGACGACGTCTTCGAGCGCATCCGAGGCGTAGTCGACGAAATCCGCGGCACGAAGGCCGCTGGTTAGTCGACGGCCTTCCCGTCGACGGGATTTCACTTACCTTCCGTACTTCGCCGATTGGCCCATTCGCCATGCCGAAAGCCGCTATTCCTCAGGAACGCAAATCGCCGCGCGAGATCTCGTTGATGCGGCAGGCCGGACTGTTGGTCTGGGAAGCCCATCATCTGGTCGCCGCGAAGGTGGCGCCCGGCGTCACGACTGGCGAGTTGGACGCCATCGTCGAACAGTTCTTCGCCAAGCACAACGCCACGCCGCTCTTCAAAGGCGTGCCGGGCAAGAAGATCCCCTTTCCGGCGGTCTGCTGCATGTCGGTCAACGAAGAAGTCGTTCACGGCATTCCGGGACGTCGCGTGTTGCAAGAGGGGGACATCATTAGCGTTGATACCGGTTGCCGCTATCAGGGTTGGTGCGGCGACGCCGCGGTGACGCATCCGATCGGCGCCGTTTCGGCCGAGGCGCAACGGCTGCTCGAAGTCACGCGCGGCACGTTGCTGCTGGCCATCGAACAGTTGGGCGTCTGCCGGATGTGGAGCGAAGTCGCCACGCAGATGGAGAAGTACGTCAAGGAACAGGGATTCAGCGTCGTCGAGAATCTCGTCGGCCACGGCATTGGCCGCGACATGCACGAGGAACCGCAGGTGCCGAATTATTGGAGCCGGCGGATTCGCCAAGACGCCGACTTCCGCCTGGAGCCAGGCCTGGTGATTGCCATCGAGCCGATGGTCAACATTGGCTCCAAACGTGTGCGCACGCTTCGCGACACCTGGACGGAAGCGACGTCCGACGGCAGCTTAAGCGCCCATTTTGAACACACGGTCGCGCTGACCGAGAACGGCCCGCAGGTTTTGACCGCCGCTCCGGACGGCGCCTATTGAGCGGCTGTTACGTGCCGCGCTCGAGCTTGAGCAGCTTTTCGCGCGTCGATTGACAATAGATGCGTGCGTCTCCCAAGGCCTCGATGGACTCTTCGAGATAGCCATCCGCGGCGGCCGACCAGGCGCGGTTCAGATTGCGCTCCACTGCCGCCAACGAGCTCAAGGCTTCCGCGGCTCGCCCGATTCCGGTCGCGGAGATGAAGGCCGGTTGGCTGCGCACTAATGGCTTGATCCAACGCTTTTGGATCGCGTCGGTCAAATCGCAAATCGCCTTGGCGGCGCCTGCGGATTGCGATTGCCTTAAGATCGCTTCAATGTCGGCCTCCAACTCCGCGACGGACATCGCGGAGATCGGAACCACCGAACCATCGTCGGCCGCGACAACCGCGCCGCGCGTCTTCCTGGCCAGCAATGCGCCGCCCAGTAGCATCAACGTCCCCGCCGCGGTGTACCACTTGCCGGGCCAACGCGACCAGGCGAACTCCTTCACTCGCACATACTTCCAAGCGGGCGATTGCCCGGGCATACCCGGAGCGTTCTTTCGCAGCTCGGCGATCGCCGCCGCATCAAGCTGACGGCCGCGCTTGGCCACCGGCACGATAACTCCATTGTCGCCAGGTTTCGCGCCGGCGTCATCGTTGAGCGTGAGATTGAGAATCACCTCGTCCGGAGCGTCGATCGGCACGTAGTAAGCGCTCGCCGCCCCATACACGCCGAGCGACGTCCCCAGCATCATCAATAAGGAGGCAACCCATTGCATGGCGAGGTTCCGATACACCAACAATCACGCCGTTCAACACGTACGGCGTTCGAAACTCAAAACATCTTCTCCAGCGACGGCAGCGCGAGTGCGAGCGCCGCGATGCCGAGCGCGAGGAGGCCTTCGCCGATCACGAATCCGGCGCACGTCGGTACGCCCCATTCCTCGGCCCAGTCGTCACCTTTGACCTTGGCCACGATCATCTGCGTGACACAGCCAAGCCCGTAGGTGAGGATGCTGTGAAACGGCAGGTACATCGAAATCCCGACGAGCACGCCTAATCCCGAAAAAGCGCCGACGCCCAGCAGCAGCCCCAGCACGGCGCCGCAGCCATAGAGCGCGTAGGGCAATTCGCCCCCTTGCATGCCGTTTATCACGGCGAGCAGCGCCGTCGCTTGGGGCGCGGGCGTCTCGGTCCCGGGGCCGATGGGAATTCCCTTCGGTTCGCCGGCGGCCGCGCGCTCCGCGGCCGGAGCATTCGCGAGGCGGGCGATTTCGGCGCTCTTCGTTTGTTCCAAGTTGTTGGAGATGATCAGCATCAACGTGGCCATCGAGACGAACGGCCCGATCGCGGCGGTGAGCGTTTGCGACATCTGCTGACGGCGCGGAATCGAGCCAATGAGTTGGCCCGTTTTGAGATCCGTCATCATGTCGGCGGAGGCCGTCACCGCGCAACACAAAGTCGCGCCCACCATCACCGCGCCGACGGTGTCGCTCGCTCCGCCGAGCAGCATCACCAGCACCACGGTCAACAAGGCGATACCCGAGATCGGCGACCAATCGGTCATGCCGGTGCATTGAGCGATGATAATTCCCGCAAACCAAATCCAGACGACGCCGACGACCGTGATCACCAGATTCTGCGCCAGGAACGGCAATCCGCCCAACCAACCGCTATCGCCTGGCGTGCGCGTCAAATGAGCGGCGAAGAACAACACGATGGCACAGGGCGCGGCGATCAACAAAATCGTCCGCAGGTCCATTTCGTCCTGCCGTTTGGTGATTCGCGTCGCCGAAGCGATACTTTTGAATGCGGCCCTCATCGCCGGCAGCGCGGCGACGATGCCCATCGTGGCGCCGCCCAATAACATGCCGATTCCCAATGGTCGCGTCAGGCCGATCCGCGCGCTTTCCGTGACCTGAAAGTCCTGTACCGTCGGCGGCATGAAGCCGCCGAGATACGCGGCGGGGGCGAGCACCCAATAGGCGAGCACCCCGCCGGCGAGCACCATTAGGCCGGGTCGCCCGCTCAAGTAGCCGGCGCCAAACGAGAGCGGTGAAATCGCCAGTGTCAGGGCGAGAAAATCAGGAATGCCGAGCAATCGCCCGAGATGAAACTCCTCGCCGTCGAGGACTAGATCGCCCTTGCCGTCGCGGTTGTGATCGACGCGATGCAGTTGCGCCTGATAGTTCGCTTCGGCACTGGCATCGCCCGCCGCCGCGGGTTCAGGCATTGCCAGTCGCCACTCCTGGTCGGAATAGCCGAGTGCATGTCGGCCGTTCCATTTCAACTGCGTCGACGCCGTGGGATAATACAGGATCGCCGCGAAGATCGCGGCGACAATCAACACCAAGGATTTCTTCCCGCCAGCGCCGGGCGCGCGGAGAATCGCGCTCATCGCCGTGCCGCTCGGAAACCGCAGCCGGTCGATTTCGATCATCTGCTTGCGGAGCGGCACGATGAACGCGCAGCCCATCACCGCGCCGGCCGCGCAAGCCAGTGTGATGAGCCAGAGCCTAACCCCGCCGCGCGGCTGTTCTGGGTTGATCAAGAACAGCACCGGCACCGTGAAAATGATGCCGGAAGTGATCGTGTTGACCGTCGAGGCGACCGTCTGGGCGAGGTTCACTTCCAGAATCGAGCCGCGCCGCAGCACGCCGCGCAACACGCCGAACCCGAGCACCGCCGCGATCGCGGACCCGGTGATCGTAAACCCGATTTTCAACCCGGCGTACGTCATCGACGCGTTCATCAACACGCCGACGAAAATCCCAAAAACCATGCTGCTCCAGGTGATTTCGGGATATCGCTTGCCGGTCATACGTGGCCTTGTTCCTCTGAGCAGTGAACAGCCGCAACCATCGGGCGGCGTCCAGTATAGGCCGCAGCGCCGGCGACGGATAGAGAATCAGTGACGGCAATTGAACCGTAGAACGACTGCGGGAGGCGTCTCCGACGCCGATGGAGAAACCGCGGATAGCAAGCAAGGGGTCGCTTCACTGTGCGACATCGATCATCGGCGTCGGAGTCGCCTCCCACAGGCTGATTGGCAAGACATGCTATTGAGGGTGACTACGGCCAGCGCGGCTCGCGCTTTTCGAGGAATGCGTTGAGTCCCTCCGTGGCGGCTTCGGTGGTGCGGGCGGTGGCACTCACTGCCGCGCCCGACGTCAGTTGCCCGAATAGCGACTCGCCGATGGTTTCGTTCAGCATGCGCTTCGTGAGCTGCAACGCCTGCGGCGCGCTCTGCGCGCATTGTCCGGCGAGCTCCACCGCGCGCGCCCAGAGGCGATCCTCGTCGATCAATTCGTGAAACAAGCCCAGGCGATGGGCCTCGTTGGCGTCAATGGTCGCGGCCGTTAACAGCAGCCGCGCCGCCTGACCGCCGCCGACGCGAAACGCGAGGAGCGGCGACACGATGCCGGCGACAATGCCGCGCTT
>JAWXBP010000143.1 GCA_034440135.1 Planctomycetia bacterium | reverse complement strand
AGCGGTCGGCGCGTCGCTGTTGTACTTGCCGCCGTACAGCCCCGACTTCAATCCGATTGAACTGGCGTTCGCCAAGTTCAAATGGCTGCTCAAAAGCGCAACGCATCGCACCGTCGACGCGCTCTGGCAAGCCTGCGGCGAACTCCTCCATCAATTCACCGCCACCGAATGCCGCAACTACCTCCGCCACTGCGGATATCGCTACACTTAGGCTTGATGCGCACTAACCGAAGTTTGCCAGACGTCGCATGCGCTTGGGCGCCACCGCATCCGAACTGCCAAACAGCGTGCTGAACACCTGATCGGCAGCCAGCCGTGACGCGCCAATGTTGGGCCGCGCAGCCGGCTCCGTCATTTCGGCATTTCGCGTCAGCACCGATTCTCGTGAGAGTTCCAGAATCACCTCGTCCGCCAGCGCCGGTGGATCGGCGATGCCTTGCGGATCGCTGTTACCTTGGCCGAGATTGACTGCGATTGCCGCTGCTTGGCTACCGCTCGTGCGTGACGTTGCGCCCGCGTAGGCGAAGACCTGGTCGGTGGCGTTGTCCACAATCCACAACGTGCTCGGGCTGGCCGGATCGAGCGTGATGCCGGTGGGGCTCGTGTTGCGACTGTCGATCGTCCAACTGCCTTGCAGCGTGCCGGTCATGCTGTAGCGGAACACCTTGTCGGTCGCGGCGCTGTTGACCGTCCAGATATTCGTTCCGTTGGTGACCAGGTCAGTCGCGTTGCCGTTTTGGTTGTTGAGGTTGAAATTACTCGCCGCGCTTTGACTTCCGGACAGCCGCGACGCCGCGCTCGTGTACTTGTAGACCTTGTCGGTGGAACTATCGACGATCCAGACATCGGTCCCGTTGGTGGTGATGCCGGTCGGGCTCGACAATCCATTCGCCGTCCACGAACCGAGCAATCCGCCGGCGATGTTGTAGACGTAGACCTTCTTGTTGGCGTCCACGACCCAGACCTTGTCGCCGGCGACGTTCGATGCCGCCCCGCGCGAATTGCTGTTCGCGCTATTCAACACGTAGTTGTCGGTGCGATTGCCGCTGGCGTCATACTCGTGGGTGTTGTCTGCCGTGCCGTCGACGACGAAGAACTTGGTGGGGGCGGCGACGGCGATCTTGTTCACGAAAATCCCATTGCCGCTGCGCGTCAATGTATCGCCAGTTGGCAGGGATACACTGTTTTGAAACAGGCCGCTGACATAGACGTTGCCCAGGCTGTCTTCGTCGACGGTGAAGGCACGCGTGTCCCCTGGTCCTTTGTATTGGCGTGCGGAAATGAACCCGCCGTTCGTGTCCAATCGCAGCAGCGCGCCGTCGTTGTTGTCCACGCTCGTGAAACTAGCGAGACCAGGACCTGGATCCAAATCGGCCGTTCCATCAAAGTTCAACGCCAACATGGGCCTGCCTTGAGCGTCGACGCGAAGCGTGTGACAGTACGCGTCACCCGGGCCGTCACCGAATGATTCGGCCCAAAGGACATTGCCCTCAGCATCCCATTTCGATAAGTACCCGTCAGCGCCGCCTTCACTCAGTAGCGTTGGGCCACTGCCCAGAGTGATGCTTCCGTCAAAGTCGCCGGCCACGTAAACAGAGCCCAGCCCGTCAAATGCAACGCGAGCCGCCCCATTCCTTTCGCCGCTCATTTGTCTGGCCCAGTTCGTTTCGCCGGTCGATTGGTCCAGCCTGACGAAATAGGCGTTGGACGCGTTTGATGCCGGTCCTGTCAGCGGCAGCGGATTCTCGGGTGAGCCAAAGTCGACGGTTCCACGAAAATGTCCCACGGCGTAGACATCGCCATCGTCACCCAACGCAATTCGGTGGCCAGAGTCGGACTGTTCTCCGCCGAATTGGCGAGCCCAAACGAAATTGCCCTGCGAGTTGAGTTTCAAGACGTAGCCATCTTGTAAGCCAGAACTGCCGGCAGCAGTAAGCTCGTGGACTGAGTTGGTCGCGGGATCGAAGTCGACCGTGTTAGAGAACATGCCGGTCACGTACACGTCCCCTGCGTCGGACACGGCCAATCCGACGGCCTGTTCTTCGCCCGGACCGCCAACGCCTTTCGCCCAGATGAACGCGCCGGTGGCCACGCTCGCCTTGGCCACGAACACGTCATAGCTGCCTTGACTCGCCAGGGTCGTCGAACCGAATTGCGTGGCCGTCGAATTCGACATGCCAGCGATGTACAAGCTCCCGGCGGCGTCGAACTCCAGCGCTCGGCTGAATTCGCCCCAGCTTCCGTTGCCGCTGAAGGTATTCGCCCAGACGAGCCCTCCTTGCTGCGTGTACTTGGCGATGTAGCCGTATTGCACATTCACGGGCGTGACAACTTGGTTCGTGCCAGGACCGGGATCGAAGTCGATCGCGCCCGTGAACGACCCAGTCACATACAGGTGGTCATCCGGACCGACGGTGACGGTCGATTCGGCCGACAACGACCCCGCGCCGCCCAATAGAAAGGCCCAGCCAGGGTCGGCGGTCATGAGCTCGCGGCGTTCGAGGGATTCGAAGTTGAAACGGCGGTTGTTTCGGGGACGGTTCATGGCTTTCCTTTGCGCGTAAGTGAAGTGCGGTAGTGGTTGAGGGGATCACGCCGTGCGAGTCAACTAACGCGAGCGCCGTTTTTCCCACCACGCGCCGCCGATGGCGATCAGCCCGAGACAAGACCAGACTGCGACGGAGGCGGGTTCCGGAACAGCCTCAATGGGCGGCGCGTCACCGACACGTAGAGAGAAGCTGCCGATACCGGTCGCGCCATCATCCACGTTGTCGCGACTGGATGTAAGCGCACTCACCGTCCAGTAGTAGCTATGTCCGGCAATCAATGTGCCGAACAAACTTCCTTGAGTTCCACCGTACACATTGCCGCCGCCGAGCCCTAGTTCGACGGTATGGGGATCCGGCGAGTAGTTATGTTGCGCCGTATAGAACAGGTAGCCGCCCGTTGTGTTGTCATAGAGTAAGGCTTCACAAATGGTGTGCCCAGTGAAGTTTGCGATGCCACCAGAGAGGACAAACGGCTGATCCATGACTGATGTAAAGGTTATCGCCGTTCGCCCAACGGCCTGATCGTAGTAGTCGCCTGAGCGTTGAAAATCGAACACCGTTGTCGCGCTGTCGCCATTTGTGCTGAGCGAAATGTGGCTGACACATTCCGACAACATGAATGAGGACGTGCCGTTCCACACGCCACTCACGGAGTCGACGTCATAAGGTCCTGATGGACCTACGCCAACAAGTGTTTCGATCGATCCATCGTTGACAATGATGGATGCCGAAATCCCCGGCGCAAGCAGAAACACAATAGCGGTCGCTCGAATGATGTTGCGAAGTTGAGGCACTATGAAGCTCCTTGGAATGTGTAACTGCGGCTGTCGTGAAGTTGCACCGATATCTCTTTCGGCGCGCACGGCGATCGAGACGCGCCCCCTAGGCACGCGTTTTGGGGAGTCGATGAAGGGATCGGATCAATCCGTTTTCCCTGGCAGCGGCCGGCGTATCCAGCGTTCGAGAAACGGCGTGGCGAGTTTCATTTCGCGGACATCGATTGCGAGGATCTTCGCGAGCTCGCGTAACTGCACTTCATATTCGCGCAGCCCTCCCCGGCCAGAATAGATGTGCTCTGTCTCAACGTGAACCTTGCTCACAACATTAATTGCTGCGTCTTCGTCCGGCACTAACGCATAAGCTAGCGCCAAGGCCATCGAAGGCTTATGGGATCGCAGTGTTTCAATGGCAGCAGCGGAGTTGCCAGTGCGAAGGCTATGAAGGGCTTCAATATACTCTACGCCTTCTTTGTTGTCAGACGTGCTTCTCGCTTCGACCAAGTGCGCAAACGCACTTTGATGGTCGCGCCACCGCACTGCAGGACTCATCAACAGTTGATACGCGAGGAGGCGGTGCAATGCCGGAAGTCCGCGTGGGTATCGACTGACTTGCAAAAGCGATTGTCGAGTATCGTTTAGCGCCGATTGATATGGCGGACGGGCTTCCTTGCGATTTCCGGCGACGATCTCGAATGCCCCGTAGGCAAACTGCGCCCGCGCTAGTTCTCTAACGCAAACCTGGTCTGGCGGATCAACACTTTCGGTGAATTTTCTCCACATCGTGATCTCTTCCTCGAACAGCGACGCGACCTCTTTTCGCTCTCCCTTCAGTTCGAGCACTTCGCCCAGTGTCTCGTAACTCAGCGAAATCGTCGGATTGGACGGAAACCAGGTCTGGATGTCTAACCCGGACGATTCCTTCAGCAAAAGCCTCCAGATTTCGACGGATCGGGTTGCCAGTTTCTCTGCCTCCTGAAGCTTGTTCTGACGCAACAGGACAGCTGCTAGTTGTCCGGTTGCGATAGCCTGTTCTCGCTCACGAGGAGCAGCAAGTTCCAATGCTTTCGCGAACAACTCTTCGCGATCTTCAGGCAGCGCCACTTCCGCTTGCTCCAGGAGACAACGCGCGGCGACAGTTCCATAGCCAGGCTGCTTGGAGTGGCGAAAGAATCGTTCCTGGTACTCTGCCGCATGCCCCCAGGCGACGGCTGCCATCGCATTCTCGGCGTCCTCTTCGTAAAGCCTTGCCATGGCCTGATAGAGCGTGGAAAATGCGACAGGGACTAGATACTGGTCTAACAAACCGGCTTCATGAACTTGGCCCCGCTCAACCAAATCGGCCAGCAATTTGAGCTTATTCTTGTTTGATAATTCAGCAGAGCGCGACACACCTTCGGCAGCCAAGGCCTCAAGGTAGAAATTCTCGCTGTTCTGCGGTATTCGGCGGAACTGCGGGAGGAGTTGAAAGAGCAGGTCTGCCGTGATGGATTGGTGTTTAGCGACATCACTGAGTGCGAGTCCTTCCGTAATCTCGTCCACCAGAGTCGCTGCCAATGCAGGGTCACGCGTACTCTGCTCGCTCAACTCAGTTACAACCGCCCGTGCGCGTTCCTCCAATGCGGCCGCGACTTCAGCATTGCCACGCTGTCGTTCTACGCGAGCAAGGTACTGAGTCATGTTCAGCACGCGGACTGCCGCGCCCACATCGCCAGCGTCGCGAAGCATCTTTTCGCAGACTGACAAGGCATCAGTCACAAGTCGGAATTGCAATTCTTGCGTTTCTGGGTATCGCTTCAATTCCCTTACTCCCAAAGTCAAGATCGTGCGATCAATCACTTCGAGAGCATTGGTCAAGACTTCCTGTCCCAAGTTGGCTTCAAACTCCGCAAGTTGACGTTGTTGTGCTTCCTTCTGAAACGCAGTGTTCAACAGTAGTAGGGAGCACGCCAACACGATGACCAGAATGCAAAGCGCGACAGAAGCAGTGGTGACAATGCCTGCGTAGCGACGGGTGAGTTTCATAGCCCTGCGACCGATTCCCGGCGCTCTCGCCACGATCGGCTTATGCTCTACCCACCTTTGCAAATCGTCCGCCACGTCGCGGGCCGTGGCGTAGCGATCCTCAGGGTTCTTCTCCATCGCTTTCAGGATGATGGTTTTCAATTCTTCCGGAATCGACTTGTCGAGCTTGCGTGGCGCGGTCGGTTCTTCGAAAGCGATCTGCCGCAGCGTCTCTTGGCGGTCGTTGCTGGGGAATGCGGGGCGCAAGGTCAACAGTTCGTACAGCGTCACGCCGAGCGAATAGATGTCCGTGCGGTGGTCGACAGTGATGCGTTTGGCCAGCGCCTGTTCGGGGCTCATGTAGCGCAACGTGCCGACGAGGTCGCCGGTCATCGTCATGCTGGCGTCGCCTTGGTTGCGGGCGAGGCCGAAATCGGTGACCCAAAGTTTGCCGCGCTCGTCGAGCATCAGGTTCGACGGCTTGATATCGCGATGCACGATGCCCATCTGGTGCGCATGATCGAGCGCCTCGGCAGCCTGAATGCCAATCTCAGCGATGCGGCGAAAGCGT
>JAWXBP010000142.1 GCA_034440135.1 Planctomycetia bacterium | reverse complement strand
GTCATCAGGATACCCGGAATATCAACGGCGACTCAAGTGGGAACGATGGTTAATAAGGGTGGTGGTAGCTGTCCAACACCCGCCAAACGTTTAACGCTTGAAAAATCTCTTCCCCCCGTTAAGTTAAGAGGCAATTGTCCCACGCGGCTGTGAAGGACGTTCTGGCCTTCGTCAGTGGGTCTTAATACCCTAAGTTGCGGGGCAAATGTCCGACTTTCATTAACAGCGTCATGGACGGTTTAAGAGCGTCTTAATCCCCTAACTTGCGGGGCAATTGTCCGACGCGCGGTGGGGTTAATCTGGCGCATTAAAGGGGTCTTAATACCCTAAGTTGCGGGGCAATTGTCCGACATTGCGGGGTACGTACCCCCTGCTCGGGATTGCGTCTTAATCCCCTAAGTTGCGGGGCAATTGTCCGACACTACGTGTTCCCGACAAAGAACGAGTGGCTCGTCTTAATCCTCTAAGTTGCGGGGCAATTGTCCGACCTACTACTCTTTTTAAAATATGATTTTTTTATGTCTTAATCCCCTAAGTTGCGGGGCAATTGTCCGACGAGTCTACGGCACGCATCAAGCCGCAGCGGAGTCTTAATCCCCTAAGTTGCGGGGCAATTGTCCGACGTTAGTTATCACGCTTTGCCTCATCGCAGGTGTGTCTTAATCCCCTAAGTTGCGGGGCAATTGTCCGACACGACGCCAATTGGGTACTACAACGGCGAAGAAGTCTTAATCCCCTAAGTTGCGGGGCAATTGTCCGACCCACCACCATCGGCGCCGCCGCGCCAGCCTAGCCGTCTTAATCCCCTAAGTTGCGGGGCAATTGTCCGACGCTTGCGCAAACTATCGCAGCACTGGGCGGCGCGTCTTAATCCCCTAAGTTGCGGGGCAATTGTCCGACCGTTTGTGCAGTTCGACCCCGCCGAGATGGCTGCGTCTTAATCCCCTAAGTTGCGGGGCAATTGTCCGACTAGAAAAGAAAACTTCAGCGGGCTTTGCTGTAGTCTTAATCCCCTAAGTTGCGGGGCAATTGTCCGACTGCCTTCACAAAAATAAACGCTTTGAATTCAGCTGCTTGTAAGCGCGTTTCGACACATGTCAGAGAGCGCAAAAAGTTTACTGATGAGGCGGACATTTTTGGGATCGAGGTGGACGGCCAAAGTATACCGCGACTTGAGCACGGCATGCTAACGGCGGTGCGGCAGCATGTGCTGTGCTTTCCGCTAATAAGGCCAACCTGGTCAAAAGGGTGCGGGCTCTTCGCCCAATCGCGTGCGCAATGTATGACACCAGCGGGACAGCGCACGCTCTACCGAGACTTCGCGCGCTTGATGCCAACCGCGGATCAGTGCAAGGCGAGCGGTTTTGTCGAGCCGACAGCCCTTGATGGGATCATCCGAAAAATTCTCGGGCGTCAGCTCGGACTCCAACAATTTCACGGCAACTCTATCGACGCATGGGCGCAGACACTCCATGGCATCGAGCGGTAGGGAATAGCGACCGGGGTAGATGTCGTGCAAGAAGCCAATGGCAGGGTCAAATCCTAGACGCTGCACGGCGGCCAACGCGTCGGCGCAGGCGAACGCGTATCCATAGGAAAGCAATGCATTCAACGGGTCACGCGGCGGTCTGCGATTACGGCCGTGGAAGCTCCAACGCGCTTCCACACTCGACGCCAACGCAGCAAACCAGTCGGCGGCAAGGGCGCCTTCCACACCTGAAAGCGACGCGATATCACGCGCTAGATTTACGGTAGCCTCAGCGCGTGAGAACGCGTGACGTAGCCTGTCGCTGTTGGACAGCCAGCCTTGCTCTATCTCCGATCGCATCGCTTCGATCTTTTCTTCAAACACCCACCGCGCGATGTTCATTCGCCGAGCTGGATCAGCGTGCGCCAAGTGCTGCCGCTGACGTAATGCGCCTGTCGTCGAGAGCCCTGCTGCTAACCACGCCACATCGTCACCGTGCCGTCCGCCGGTCAGCGCAACACCCACTCCAGCATCCGCAAGACCACGCCAAACAGTGGTGTCGGCGATGACGCGCCCATGCACAATCAGGAGGCTTAGTTGACTCACGCCGACCCGCCACAGGGGATTCTCCGGCGAACGCACGGTCAACACGCCAGCGGCATACTCGAGCGAGCTGCCTCGACGGTCGACGACGCAGACTAGACCGCTCATCGATCACCACGCGATTCAGCAGTAAGCTTTTGGTCAACCACGCTGAAGTGCGAATTGAGCAACCGCTTAGGCGCGATTGCCAAAACGCATAGTGCTCGGCGAACAATGAGGTGGCCTGAAAGTGACATGGAGGCATTTCGTGACAGGTATTGAGTTGCCCATACGATGTTATCTACCGCATGACCTTTGGAACTCGGCAAGCTTGCAGCGAGCCGGTAAATCGAGACCTCAGCTATAAAACCCACATACTCAAAGCCCGCTTGCAGCATGTGGTGAGACTGATCATACAGGCCGACCGCGCGACGATGAGCAGAGCGTTGGGAAAGCGCTCAAGAGCTAACTTTTGCAAGCTTGCAACGGAGCTGGCGCATTTATATCCAACAACATCAGCGGGGCTGTTCTAAAGCTTCGTTAGCGGCAAAGGAGAACGATTTGGCGACCGATTCCGAAAGAAAATTGTTTGCGTCGAAGGTGCTTAGCGCCGTGGGACAGGGTGAGTCCCGTCTGGGAAATACCGAGATCACTGGATTTCTCGCGATGGCCGGTCAGGCCTATGATCGCGGATTGATGGTCGTGGGGCGTGCGGTCAATCGTTGGGCCGAGGGTCGGCTGCCCGATCAGCTTGGCTCATTCGCCGGGGCAGACTCGTACGCCAAGCTTGTTCAAGATAGCGTTAGCGGAGATGGCGAGTGTCCTATGCGCTGGGTTACGAAAAGCTGGGGCGCTGCTGAGGATTACAACACCAAACGCTCGGCTTTCTGGCAGTGCATTCGCAGCGTCGTTCATGAACTGGCCATTGCGGACGTCGAGGACGTGGGATGGCCCTCACATCTCGTCTGGTCAAACCTCTACAAGGTATCGCCCGCGAAGGGCGGAAACCCATCGAAAAAACTGTGTGATATTCAACTTGCCGGTTGCGCAGAATTGCTCGACCTAGAACTCCAGACGTATCGGCCATCGCGCATACTTTTCCTTACCGGTGTTGAATGGGTGGCTCCTTTTTTGCGAGGCGCCAATCTTCACGACAGCCACGGATTTCGATATGTGAAGCAGTCAGGAGGTGCCTTCGGTGCACGGTGCGTAATAGCGGCCCATCCACAGGGCAAATTAAGATCGAAATGGGTTCAGGAAGTTGTCACGGCATTTGCCCGATAACATCAGGTTGCCCGCTCTGCACGCCACGGAGAACGTCTGTAGCCGTCTTAATCAGCCTCACGCAAGGCACTGAGTATAGGATTTCCTATACTTAGGGCACCTGGGCAACGCGCCGTACTCGCCATTGCCGAAGCCTGAGGCGACGCCGTACTAGCCTAGAATGAGCATCGCCTTAGGTCCTAGCAGACCTGACATTACTTGGGGGATCGCATTGGAAGTCTCTCCGTACATTTTGGAAGAAGCCAAGCAGCTCTTGGCGCGTCGCAGCGGCACGTCAGCAGAGATGCCGATTCAACTGACGAGCGCACCGGACATCTACGTCGCTGAAGCTAACGACGACACCATCATGGCGTTCGGCGCCGTTCGCGACGAGCACGGCAAGTCCTTCAAGATCGGGGCTCGACGCCAGTAGAACTAGCCGACGAAGTCCTTGTGCTTCGGGATGAGTGGTTTGACGCCGCGTTGGATATTGTCGAGCAGGTCGATCTTGGCTGCTTCGGCGGCGCGCCACTCTTCGGCGAAAGCGTCACCTGCTTCACGAGCCCTGCTGTCCTGGGACTGTGACCTTTCGCTTTGTTGGCGAAGGGCCTCTTCCGATTGGGATCTACTCTTTCGCAGCTCATCGGTCACTTGCTCTGCGAATGTGCTCACCGAGGACTGCAGCCCGCTGACTGCACCGGCAACTGCGTTGGTTGCAACCGATATGCGCCACCCCATGTCATTGATGGCATCCCCTAGCGTCGTGAAGCCGTGCACCAAGATCTTGTTAGTCCGGCGGACGTGGAACACCAGCGTGTACTTATCGCTGGTCTGCGTTCGACGAATAGTCCCGCGCAGGCGCTCGTAGAGTTGTGTCGTGGAAGGCAGGTGGGTGACTGCGGTTGACAGTTTGGCTGCGCCCACGGGGTCTGACCAATCTTTAATTGGCTCTTCACTGTAGGCCTGTAGTGCCGCCTGCACTTCACGCGCAGCCCTGTCGACGAAGGCGAGTTCGGTGATGGCCCGTTCTATCTCATCCCAGAACGGATCTAGGTAGCCTCCTTCAAACTCTTTGTCCGCACGATCCAACGCGATCTTGGCGTTGTTCACACGCTCCGGAATTACCGCCGTGTTCTTGTTCACGACGGCCAGGTAGCCCTCCAGCCGTTGTCGTTTCTCCTGCTCACCCCTCACAGCTTCAGCGAGCTTTTGGTCGCTTCGCCGCTTCTCCTCGTCTGACCGCGCAGCCATTTGGTCTGCTGCCAACGTCCGCTCTTTAGCGGAGCGCGCGAAGGCTACATACGCCTCAAAACCTACACCCAGGAAGATGCAGAAGGCGGTGACGGCGACGAAGTGGTCGCTGTCGTTCCCAGTTATTAACTGGAACAAAAAGACCGCATTGAGTACCGGAACGAACGAGATCCCCAACGCCAATACAACGAAGATGCCGTTCTCGACCGAAGTGAATAGCTCACCTCGCATCAAGTCGATCAACCAGCTCGAGACGAGTATCGCTGCCGGCACCACGTAGAGCCAGAAAATAAAACGCATCCCCCCCCCTTAATTCATGCTTGCGTGGATAGTGATTGATCCACTCGTGAAAAGGCATGTTGGACTTGCCCCCTTCAAACGGAGCTCAAGAAGTCGTTCGAGGTGCAGCGTTGATGAGTTTCCTTGCATAGGTGTTGGGTGACAAGTAGCCGAGCGAGGAATGCAGGCG